>CALVPW010000066.1 GCA_944354085.1 uncultured Clostridia bacterium
CGCGTTCTTTGACGGCGTTCAAACGGATGAGATTGACGTGACACGGCCTCCCTTTTAAGAGCTGCGCGAGCGCCGCCGCGTGGGCGAGATCGCTGTTCTCTCCTTGGATAAGGCTGTATTCAAAGATATACCGCCGCCCCGTCGCCCGAAAATACACATCGCACGCCTGCAAGATATCGGCGATGGAGTAAGCGTTCGCCACGGGCATGGTGCGGGCGCGCTCGCCGTCGGTGACGGCATGCAGCGAGACGGTGAGATTGAGCGGGATGCCCTCTTTGGCAAAAGCGAGCATCTTGGGGACCAGCCCGCAGGTGGAGAGCGAGATGTTGCGCGCGCTCATCCCCAGCCCCTCTTCCGCCGTCAGGTTGCGCAAAAAGCGGACGACGTTCCCGTAATTGTCGAAGGGTTCGCCGCTGCCCATGAGCACGACGTTCGTGACGGCGCGCTGTTTTTTTGTTCCCCCCTCCGCACGGTTGACGGCGAGGATCTGCGACAAGATCTCCCCTGCGGTGAGATCGCGCACGAGCCCGTTTAGCGTGGAAGCGCAAAACTTGCATCCCATACGGCAGCCGACCTGCGTGGAGACGCATTGCGTGTTGCCGTATTTGTAGCGCATGAGCACGCCCTCGACGATGTTGCCGTCGGCAAGAGCGAACAAAAACTTTTTGGTGCCGTCTTGGGCGGTGAACGTTTGCAGGATGCGCACGGGTTCATCCTCGAACCGCTCCAAAAGGCGGGCGCGGAAGGCGGCGGGAACGGGGAATTCCGAGATCTTTTTCCCCTGCGCGACGGCTTCTGCCAGCTGCTTCGCGCGGAAGGGCTGTTCGCCCGCTTCCTTGACGAGCGCCGCAAGTTCCGCATACGACATATCCTGTAAGATCTCTTTCATACGCGCCTCAGCTTTGCCACGTAAAATCCCGCGCCGTACGCCGTATCGGGCAAAAATTGGATGCCGTATCCGCACCTTTCGTGCGGGAGCGGGCTTTGTATCGGCTGCGCGCAAAAAGCGGGATGCGCTTTTAAGAACGCGCCCACCACGCCGTCGTTCTCCTCGGGAAAGAGCGAACACGTCGAATAATAGAGCGTTCCGCCCGCGCGCACGTACCGCGCGCAGTTGCAAAGGATCGCAAGCTGCGTCTGCGGGAGCAGGTCCACCTCTTCCTCGCGCTTCAAAAGCGGAAGATCGGGATTTTCGCACACCGTGCCGAACCCCGAACAGGGCACGTCGCACAATACGCCGTCGAACGCGCCCTCGAAGGCGGGATCGAAGCAGGCGCTGTCCTTGACGAGCGCGGTCACGTTGTCCGCTCCCATGCGCGCGCAATAGCTTTGGATGAGCGCCGCACGGTGTTCGTGCAGCTCGCACGCCGTCACGTGCGCGCATTTTCCCGCCAAAAGCACGGATTTCCCGCCCGGCGCAGCGCAGGCGTCGAGCATGCGTTCGCAGCCCTCGACCACGTCGCAGATGGCGATGCTCCCCACCGATTGGAAGGTATAATCTCCCGCAAAAAAGGCGGCATCACGCGTGAAGCGTTCAAAGATATAGACGTGCGGAAAGGGCGTTCGGATATGCGGGCGGTCGAGGTACGCCTCCTCCCCCCGCACGAAGCGCACCGTCACGCCGCAGCTCTTGGCGCGGACAATCGCCTCCGTTCTGCCGCCGTATGCGCGGCGGATCCTGCGGATGGCGTACAGCGGATAGGGCGTGGTGACGGCGAGCCCCTCGTCCCCCTGCGGGAGGGCGACGCGCGCCCGATCGAAGGCGCGCAGCGCCGCGTTGACGAACCCTGCCGCGCCGCCTTTCCCGAGCTTTTTCAAAAGCGCCACGGCGGTATCCGTGACCATATATTTGGGTTTTTGTAAAAAGACGAGCCAATACAGCGCGATCTTCATGACGATGCGCACCGCCTGCTTGGGCGCTTTGGGCGCCACCGACTGCAAGCAGAGCGTCAAAAAAGCGTCGTTTTCCAGCACGCCGTACACCGTTTTGACGGTGCGGGTGCGATGCAGCTCCTCGACAGGCGTATCCGCGAGCGCGCGCTTTAAGTGTGCGCCCTGCCCGTACACTTTGGAAAGGACTGCGTAAGGATCATAAAACGGGTTGGTCAAAACGCGCGCCCTCCGCAAGTTTTCTGCCGCCCGCAAACGCGGTGTCCGCCATGCGTTTCCCGCCCGCGGGCTGCACTTCGGTCAGCCGCACGGCGCCCTCGCCGCAGGCGACGACGAGCCCGTGTTTGGGCGAAACGCAAAGAACGGTCCCGCTCGGCGCGTCCCCTTCGCAGGCGACGACGGCGGCATTGTAGCAGTTGAGCGTGAGCGCGTCCTTGACGGCATAGGCGAGCGGGGCAGGCGAGAGCCCGCGCACGAGCGCGCTCACTTCCTTGGCGGGACGGGAAAAATCGATCTGCGTCCGCACGACTTTTTTACACACCGTGCCCTCCCCCTGCGGGGTGAGGACGACGTCGCCGTGCGCGATGCGCTCCACCGCTTTAACGATGAGCTCCGCGCCCAACACGGAAAGTTTTTGCGTGAGCGTGCCGCAGGTATCCGTCTCCGAAACGGGCAGCGCGGCGCGAAGGAACATATCGCCCGTATCCAGCCCGACGTCCGTCTTCATCACGGTGACGCCCGTCTCCCGCTCCCCCGCCATGATGGCGCGCGCGATGGGCGCCGCGCCGCGATAAGCGGGAAGCAGGCTCGCGTGTACGTTCCATACGCCGAGCGGAAAGAGATCGAGCACCGCTTGGGTGAGGATCTGCCCGTATGCGCAGGTGACCATAAGATCGGCGCCCGCGGCGGCGAGCAAAGAGACGTCCTCTTTGAGCCGCGGCGGCTGCAGAACGGGAATATGGAGCGCCTGCGCCGCGAGCTTGACGGGAGAGGGCGTGAGCACGCCCTTTCTGCCCTGCGGCTTATCGGGCTGCGTGAGCACGGCGGCGATCGGAAAACGCGCCGCGAGCGCTTCGAGCGAAGGGACGGCAAACGCGGGCGTGCCCGCAAAGACGAGCTTCATACGCCGCCTCCCGCTCAATCGTCCGTCTCGTGGACGTCCGTCGCCTTATCGGTATACAAAACGCCGTCGAGATGATCGAGTTCGTGGCAGACGGCGCGGGCGAAAAAGCCGCGCGCGACAAGGGAATATTTATCCCCCTTCCTGTCCTGGAACACGATCTTGACGCGCTCGGGCCGCACGACGACGCCCGCCTTTCCGCGGATGGAAAGGCAGCCCTCCGGCCCCGTCTGCTCCCCTTTTTGCGAGACGATGACGGGATTGATGAACTCAAAATACCCCTCTTCCACGTCCACATGGACGGCGCGGACGGGCACGCCCACCTGCGGCGCGGCAAGCCCCGCGCCCTCGGCGGCCTTTAAGGTATCCTTCATGTCGTCGAGAAGGCGGAAGAGTTCTTCGTCGAAGCGGGTAACGGGTCTGCATTTTTCTCTGAGGACGGGATCCCCGACCTGTACGATCTCACGGATCATGGATGGCTCCTTTTTAACTGAGATTGCTCGGATCTTCTTCGACGTAGACGAGCGCGTTCTTATAGAAAACGGCGCAGGCTTCGTCGTATATACGTTCGAGGAGGCGGTCCGAAGTCAAGCGCATGAGCACCTGATAGCGGTACCTGCCCTGGATGCGCTTGATGGGCGCGTGCATCCTCTGGAAGAACAAAAACTCGCCCCGCGCCTCGTCGTACACCTTTTGCAGCCGCCCGTATACGCCGCGCAGCGCTTCGAGCGCGGCGGCGTCCTCCTCGGCGGTGACCATCACGCGGACGATCTTGGAAAAGGGCGGGAACATTGCCGCCGCCCGCAGCGCGATCTCGTGCCTGTAAAAGCCCTCGTAATCGTATGCGGCGGCAAAGCGCAGAATGGCGTTCTCGGGATCGTACGTCTGCAATACGACGTCCCCCTTCTCCTTGCCCCGTCCGCTCCTGCCCGCCACCTGCGTGACGAGCTGAAAGGTGCGTTCGTTGCTGCGGTAATCGGGAAAATGCAGGCTCATATCGGCGTCGAGGATGCCCACGAGCGTGACAAGGGGAAAATCGTGCCCCTTTGCGACCATCTGCGTCCCCACGAGGATATCCGCCTCGCGCGCGGCGAACTGCTTTAAGATGCGGTAATGCCCCTCCTTGCCGCTCGTCGTATCGTTGTCCATGCGCAGGATGCGCGCCGCGGGATACAGCCGTTTGAGTTCCCCGACCACGCGCTGGGTGCCCGTGCCCGTATAATATACGTGCGTGCCGCCGCATTCGGGGCAGGCAGTGAGCATTTTATAGCGCGCGCCGCAGTAGTGGCATTTGAGGCAGTTCTCCTCGCTGTGATAGGTGAGCGCCACGTCGCATTGGCTGCATTTTGCGATATAGCCGCAATCGCGGCACATGACCGTTTGCGCGTAGCCGCGGCGGTTGAGGAAGAGGATGGCTTGCTGCCCCTCTTTGAGACAATCGGAGAGCCGCTCTCTTAAAAGGGTGGAAAACGGCGACGGATTTCCCCGCCTGACCTCCCGCCGCATATCCACGATCTTTACGTCGGGCAGCGGACGGGCGTTGATGCGGTCGGGCAAAGCAATGAGTTCGAATTCCCCCGCTTGGGCGCGGCGGTATGTTTCGACGGAGGGCGTCGCGCTGCCCAAAACGAGCTTACAGCCGTTGTAGCGGGCGCGTTCGAGCGCCACGTCGAAGGTATCGTAGCGGGGCGAGCTCTCCGAAAGATAGCTCCCGTCGTGCTCTTCGTCGATGACGATGATGCCCACGTTCTCCACGGGCGCGAACACCGCGGAACGCGCGCCGATGGCGATCTTTGCCGTCCCCTCGCGCAGGCGCTGCCATTCGTCGAAACGCTCTCCCGCCGAAAGCCCGCTGTGCATGATGGCGGCGGCTTTGCCGAACCGCGCCCGCAGCTGCGAGAGCATCTGCGGCGTGAGCGAGATCTCGGGAACGAGGAAAATGGCGGACTGTCCGCGCGCGAGCGCCGCGGCGATGAGCGTGAGATAGATCTCCGTTTTGCCGCTCCCCGTGACGCCGTGCAGCAGCGCGACGGTCTTTTGCGTCGCTTGGATGCGTTCCACCGCCGCCTGCTGCGCAGGCGTGAGCACGCGGGCGGTATGTTCGCCCTCCACCCCGCGGTAGGGATCGCGCAAAACGCGCCGCTTTTCCAGCACGATTGCGCCCTTTTTGACGAGCGCGTTCAGCGCCGCGCCGTACCTTTTGCGCAGCGCCGCCGCGTCCGCCTCACCGTTCTCCTCTAAAAAAGCGAGGCACGCCGCCTGCTGCGGCGCATTCTTGATAGGAACTTCCTTAAAAAAACGCGCATATGTGCGGTATGTTTCGCGCACTTTGCCCGTACGCATCTCGGCGGGCAAAAACAGGCGCAAAACGAGCGCCATCGGCACATGGTAACGCGCCGCGAGCCGCCACGCGAGCGCAAGGCATTCGGCGTTCAGCGCGGGGAGATCCTCCTCCGCGCGGTATATTTTTTTGAGTTTTGCGGCAGGGAGGTCGCTCGTCTCTTTCACGCGCATGACAAAGCCCGTCGCCGTGCTCCTTCCGAAGGGTACGACGACGCGCGTCCCCGCCTCGACGGGAAGATCGCAGGCATAGTCGAAGATCTTATCGACGTCGCTGTGCGCAATATCTACGATGACCTCGCAAATCATGTTATGCAAAGAATGCCCCTCGTCGGGGCATAAGGCGAACGGGCGCTCAGTCGTGCGCTGCGGTGACTTTCCCGTTCATGATCTCCTGGCAGGCAAGGACGATCTCCTTCTGCTTGCCGGGAAGTTCGGTCACGCCCGTCGACTGCATCTGTTCGATGATCTGACGGGTGCGTTTTGCGACGACCACGCACAGCTCGTAACGGCTGGCGGGATTCTCGGGCGTGCCGAGTTTGCGGATGAGTGCGTCGACCGAAGGCTCATTGATCATATCTGTTTCTCCTTTTCGCTGCGGATAATGTCCTGGATCTTTGTTTTTGTTTGCACGGACGCCTCGTTGACGAGGACGTAATCGTAAAGGTGCGCCTGTTCGAGTTCGTAACGGACGCGGCGCAGCCTGTCGCGGCGATCGGCTTCCGATTCCGAACCACGCCCCGAGAGCCGCTTTTCCAGCTCCTCCATGGAGGGCGGCGCGATCATCACGAGCACCGTATCTTTGGGCATGAGGCGCTTGGCGTTGAGCGCGCCCACCACGTCGATCTCCAAAATGACGGAATGCTCTTTGAGCTGCCGTTCCACAAAGGAACGGGGCGTGCCGTAAAAGTTACCGAAATGCTCGTCGTACTCCAAAAAGTCGTTCGCCTGGATGCGGTCGCGGAATTCGCGCTCACTGATAAAAAAGTACTCCCTGCCGTTCTCCTCCCCTTCGCGCGGGGCGCGCGTCGTGCAGGATACCGACTTGACGAGCGTGGGATCCTCTTCGAGCAGATAATTGACGATGGTACCCTTTCCGACGCCCGAAGGTCCCGAAAGGACAAGTAAAATATTCCTCATGATGCTTCCTTTTGTTTTGCCTATGACGTTATTCCAGATTCTGGATCTGTTCACGCACCTTTTCGATCTCGTTCTTCATATCGAGCGCAAGCGCCGTGACGATCTGATCGTTGGATTTGGAGCAGACGGTGTTGCATTCGCGGTTGAACTCCTGCACCAAAAAGTCGAGCTTCCTGCCCACCTGTTCGTTCTCGCAGATCTCGCGGAAGGCTTTGACGTGCGACGTAAGGCGGGTGAGCTCCTCGTCGATGTTGCATTTATCGGCAAACACGGCGGCTTCCGTGAGGATGCGCGTCTCGTCTGCTTTGCCCTCGAGGTATTCCCCGATGCGGTCGGTGAGCTTTTTGCGGTACTCCTGCGCCACGAGCGGCGCGCGGACGGCGATCTTTTGCGTGAGCGACGCGATGACCTCGACCCGCGCCAACAGATCTTTTTTCAGGCGCTCGCCCTCGGCAAGGCGCATCTCTTTATGCCCGCGGAGCGCCTCGTCCAAAGCGGCAAAGAGCGCCTCTTCGAGCAGCGCGTCCGCGCCGCCGCCCTCCTCGGCGCGCACCACGTCGGGCAGGCGCAGATAAAAGGAGAGCGAAACGTCGTCTTTTAAGTCGGGAAACGCCGTTCTGAGCGCCTCCGCCGCGCGGTAATACCCGCGCGCGACGTTGAGGTCCACGCTCATGCGCTTTTCCTTTTCGCGCTGATCGGTATAGCCGATGAACACGTCGACATGCCCGCGGGAGACCGCCCCGCGGACGGCGGCGCGGATCTTTTCTTCCAAGGAAAGAAAGACGCGCGGGCTCTTGACGGCGATATCGAGAAAACGGTTGTTTACCGATCTGACTTCCGCCGTGAGTTCGACGCCGTCCTTTTTACAGATCCCTTTGCCGTATCCCGTCATGCTGAGCATGGATGCTCCCTCCTCGTTCGCGCGTACGTTCCGTTGCATACAACAGTATACCACGCGCGGACGGAGATTTCAAGCACTTTTGCCGACTTTTTCGGCGTGCAAAAGCAAAAGCGCCGCGCAATTTGGCGGCGCTTTGCCGAAAAATCACATCACTTGCCGAGCATCGCCAAAAATTCGGCTTCGCCGATGATGCGGATCCCCTTTTCCTGCGCTTTTTTGAGTTTGCTGCCCGCGCTCTCGCCCGCCACGACGAGCGTGGTCTTGCCCGTGACGGCGCTCTGCGCGGTGCCGCCGAGCGCCTCGATGCGCGCCTGCGCCTCGGGACGCGGCATACAGGAGAGGCTGCCCGTGAGCACCACGTATTCGCCCGCGAACGCGCCTTCGGAAGGCTTTTCCCGCACGGAAGGCTGTACGCCCGCTTCGCGCAGGCGGGCGAGCTCGGCAACGTTCTCCTCGTCGCGGAAATACCCCGCGATGGCGTGCGCCGTCACCGCGCCGACGTTCTCCATCCCGACGAGTTCTTCCTCCGTCAGGCGGGAGATCGCCTCCACGCTGCCGTACGCGGCGAGGTCGCGCGCCGCGACCCTGCCGATGCCCCCGATGCCGATGGCGTACAAAAAGCGTTCGAGCGGCATATGTTTGCTCTTTTGGATGGCGGAAAGCAGATTGGAGATCTTTTTCTCCTTGAACCCTTCGAGCCCCGCAAAGCTCTCCTCCGTCAGCGCGTACAGATCGGAAAACCGCCTGACGCCGCGCTTTTCGTAGAGCAGCGAGAGCGTCGCCTCGGACATGCCCTCCACATCCGCCGCGTTCTTCGAACAATAGTGCGTGAGCTTTTGCACGATGCGGGGCGGACAGGCGCGGTTGGTGCAAAAGAGATTGGCGCCCACCTCCTCGACGGGCGCGCCGCAATAGGGACAGCGCGCGGGCTTTTGCACGGGCAGGCTGCCATCGGTATGCGAAACGGCGCCCAAAATCTCGGGGATGACCTCGTTGGAACGGCGGACGAGCACGCGCGAACCCACCTTCACATCCTTGCGGGTGAGATCGCCGAAGTTGTTGAGCGTGGCGCGGCGCACCGTCGCCCCCGCAAGTTCCACGGGCGTGATGACGGCGAGCGGCGTGAGCTTGCCCGTGCGCCCCACCTGCCAGCGCACCTCCTCCACCGTAGCCTCCGCCTCTTCGGCTTCGAATTTATAGGCGATCGCCCAACGCGGGAATTTATCGGTGTATCCCATGCGGGCGCGCACGGACGCATCGTTGACTTTGACGACGGCGCCGTCCGTCAGAACGTCGATCTTTTTGCGCTCGATCTCGATCGTATCGATGGCGTTCTCGATCTCTTCGAGCGTGCTGCATTTGACGAAATACGGATAGGTCTTGAATCCCTCGCGCCGCAAAAACGCCATCGCCTCCTCCTGCGAAGGAACGGGCGCTTCGCTCATGTAATTGATGTCGTAAAACAAGATCTCGGGACGGCGCAGGGCGGTCACTTTGGGATCGAGGTTGCGGATGGCGCCCGCCGCCGCGTTGCGCGCGTTTTTTAAGGGCTCGTCGGGATGCTCGGCGTTGTAACGCGCCAAGACGGAAAGACGGATGATCGCCTCGCCGCGCACTTCGAGCGTGCCCTTGTACGAGACGGTGAGCGGGAAGGAATGCAGCGTGAGCACCTGCGCCGTCACGTCCTCCCCCTCCGTGCCGTTGCCGCGCGTCGAAGCGCGCACGAACGCGCCGTTTTCGTACGTCAGACAGACGGTGAGCCCGTCGAATTTATATTCCACCGTAAAATCGGCGGCGGGATCGACTTTTTGCACGCGCGTGACGAAGGCAGCCAGCTCGTCCTCGGTGACCGCCTTATCCAGCGAATACAGCCGCGCGATGTGCGTATGCCGTTCGAACCCCTTGACAGGTTCGCCGCCCACACGGCGCGTCGGCGAATCGGCAAGGCGAATGCCCGTCGTCCGTTCGAGCTCTTTGAGCTCGTCGTAGAGCTTATCGTACTCCCTGTCCGGAACGCTGGGCGCATCGAGCACGTAATACTCATACGCCCATGTATTCAAGATCTTTACAAGTTCGTGCATCCTGTCCATATCTGCTCCGTTTTGCTTCGCCGTTTGCGGGCGGCGCGCCCGTCCATGCGCCAATGCGCGTTCAAACGATCTCCAGCGGCGCAAGCGCGGCGGCGAGGTCCTTGTTCCCCGCAAGGTCGAATTTTACGGTCACGATCGTATTTGCGGCGCTGCCGCGGACGGCGGTCACCGTCCCCTCGCCGAAGCGTTCGTGCCTGACCCGCACCCCCACCTGAAAGCCCGACGTATCGCGCTTGGGTACGGTGCGCGGCGCGCCCGTGCTGCCCGCATTCCCGTAGCGGACATGCGTGGAAGGCGCGACCGTGCCTGCGGGACGGACGGGCGCGGGCTTGCCCGAACCGAACGTACGGAACCTGTCGTCCTCGCGGGAGGGATATCGGGACGCGCGCCCCGCATACGGACCGCGCGCGCCGCCCGAAAAACCGCCCGAAAAACTGCCTGCAAAGCTGCCCGTATAGTCGCCCGAATACCGCTGATAGACGGGCGCGGGCGGGATGCCGAGCTCGTGCTCGAGCTCGGTCACGAATTCGGAACGCATGGTAGGCTCTCTTCTGCCATACAGATAGCGGCTGCGCGAACGGGTGAGATACAGCCGTTCGCGGGCGCGCGTGATGGCAACGTACATGAGCCTGCGCTCCTCTTCGAGCGCGGAAGGATCGTCCGCCGCCCGCGACGTGGGCATGACGTTCTCCTCCAACCCCACCAAAAACACGCACTTGAATTCCAGCCCCTTGACGGCATGGATGGTGGCGACGGTCACATAGTCGCCGTCGTCCATCTCGTCGGTATCCGAATACAGCGTGATCTGCTGCAAATAATCGGCGAGCGTCGCGTCCTCGTTCATGCGCACGAATTCATCGACGGAATTGACGAATTCGTCGATGTTGGCGCGCTTCGTCACGCTCTCGTCCGAATTGTCGGCATACTGCTCCACCATGCCCGACGTGGCGACGAGCCTGTGCGTGAGCTCGCTCACGGGGTACGTTTCCGCATCGATCACGAGCGAACGCAGATATTCCCCGAAGGCGCGCACCTTGGCTTTCGCCCCCGCGTTGAGGGGAAGGCGGTCGGCGTCGAGCAAGGCGTCGTACAAAGAGACGTCCTCTTCGGCGGCGTATTCCGCGAGCACCTGCACCGTCCGTTCGCCGATGCCGCGGCGCGGCACGTTGATGACGCGCAGCACCGCCTCGCTGTCGAACGGGTTGGCGGCGATGCGAAGATAGGCGAGCACGTCCTTGACTTCCTTGCGTTCGAAGAACTTGAACCCGCCGAATACTTTATAGGGGATGTTGTACTTGGTAAATTCCTGTTCGAAGGAGCGGGTGAGCGCGTTGATGCGCATGAGCACGGCAAGATCGGAATAGCGGTACCCTTTTTGCCGCAGTTCGTAGATGGTGCGCGCACAGTAGAGCGCCTCGCCCGTCTCCTCTTCCGCCTCAAAGTAGACGGGCTTTTCCCCGTCGTCGGCGTCCGTCCACAGTTCCTTCCCCTTGCGGCGCACGTTGTGCGCGATGGAGGCGTTCGCCAGCTTTAAGATGGCTTTCGTGGAACGGTAGTTGCGCTGCAATTTATAGACTTTTGCCTTGGGATATACCTTTTCGAAATGCAGGATATTTTCGATCTTGGCGCCGCGCCATCCGTAAATGGATTGGTCGTCGTCCCCCACCACGAACAGATTGCCGTGCACGGAGGCGAGCAGCTGCACGATCTCGAACTGCACGGCGTTGGTATCCTGGAATTCGTCCACGTGGATATAGCGGAATTTGCCCGCCAGATATTCGCGCGCCTCGGCGTCCGTCCGCAAAAGCTGCAGCGCCTCGGTGAGCAGGTCGTCAAAATCGAGCGCGTTATACGCCTTTAAGTGGGCGATATACTTTTCGTACACCCTGACCGCCGTCTCCATATTGCGCTCGTGCGCGGCGTGGCGGGCGTACTCGGAGGGCGTGAGCCCCAGCATCTTGGCGTTGGAGATATGCCATTTGACGGACTTCAAGAGCCCGTCGTCGTCCTGACAACCGCATTCCTTGAACGCCTGCTTGACGACGGCGGCGCGTTCCTGTTCCGAATAAATGGAAAAATTGGGGCTCAGCCCCCGCCGCTCGGCAAACATGCGCAGGATCTTCACGCACATGGAGTGGATGGTGCACACCCACATGCGCGAAACGTCCGTCATCGCGTCCAGCCGTGCGCGCATCTCGGCGGCGGCTTTGTTGGTGAACGTGATGGCGAGGATATTTTCGGGCAGGACGCCCATATCGATGAGATGGGCGATGCGCGCCGTCAGTACCCGCGTCTTGCCGCTCCCCGCCCCCGCGAGGACGAGCACGGCGCCCTCGGTATCGAGGACGGGCAGGCGCTGTTCTTCGTTGAGTTGCTGCATTTCTTCCATACCCGTCCATTATATCACACGCGGCGCAAAATGACAATCGTTTGCCCGCATGCCGCCCGCACGCGCTCCCGCATTTTTTGCATCGGGCGGGGAACGGCGACGCGAAAGCTACGCCTTCCGCTCGAATGCGTATTCCTTTTTGAAGCGTTCGAGCGCGGCAAGATATTTGGCGGAAAGCTCCATGTTGTAGCGCTGCTTCTCTTCGTAAGAGAGCGTCTCGTAATACGCTTTGTCGGTGAGACGGCCGATGGCGTCGGAGACCTCTCCCTCTTCGAGGAGCAGCTTTTTTACTTTGAGATAGAATGCGTCGGGCGTTTCGCCGCGGATGGTATTTGAGACCTTGTCCACGAAATAGCGCTCCATACGGCTCTCGCTGATCCCCTGCTCGCGGGCGAGCGCGCGGCGGTCGGAGAGCTCCTTTTCGCAATTCTCCCAAAATCCCTTTTTCAGTCGTTGTTTTGCCTCTTTTGCGAGCATTTTTAAGGTGCGTTCCATACCCACTCCTTTGCGTCCGCAGACACGTTCCGACATTTTTTGCAAAAAAAAGACTGTAACTTGCGTTACAGTCCTTCTTTTGTCAGTTTCTGCTTCTCTTTCTGGCAGCTTCTGCCTTCTTTCTCTTTTTCACGGAAGGCTTCTCGTAAAATTCCTTCTTGCGAAGGTCACCGATGATGCCGTCGCGCGAGCACTTTCTCTTAAAACGACGAAGCGCGCTCTCCAGATTCTCGTTTTCACCGACTCTGATCGTGGACATATCCTCTACCCTCCTTCGCCGCAGCACTTACTTGCAACCTGATTGCCCAGCTATTATAGCAAAGGCGGGCGGGCTTGTCAATTTTTTTCGCCCATATTTATGTAATTTCCGTCCCGTACTTTTGCGCTTTTTCCTTTAGGAAACGATACGCGCCGAAGAGCGCTTCCGCGTCCGAAAAGTCGCGCGCGTAATTTTCGATGAGAACGGCGCCCGCAAAGCCGATATCTTGCAGCCGCGCGAACAGCTCGTCGAAGTCGAACACGCCGCGCCCCGGAAGGCACATCTTCCCGTCCGAAGTGATATCGCTCACATGCACGGTCGCAAGGTTTTCGCCCATTTCGGCAAGATATTCCCGCCAATCGTATCCCGAGATGCGCGCCTGCTTGATATCGAGCACGCCGCCCAACAGCGGACATTCCGCTTTGAGCGCCGTAAAGACGCCCGGCCTATTGTACAGCGCCCATTCCACGTTTTCGTAACACAGCCGCACGCCGTAGCCCGCGCAGATCTCGAAGATCTTGCGCGTCACGGACGCGGCGCGCGGGAGATCTTCGCGGAAGGTGCGCTTTAAGCGGGCGATCCCGTGAAAGGTGTAATGTTTTGCCCCCATGCGCGCAGCAGACTGCAAGACCGTATCCAGCCAACCGTAGGCGTCGGATACGACGCGCGGATGCTCGGCGTACAGCTGCGGCTCGAACTGCGTATTGAGGACGTGCACCGAATGCACGCCCACGCCGCCCTTATGGGCGACGAGCACGTCGGCAAACGCGGGCGCATATTCGCAAAAGGAGGTGAGGAAGACTTCTGCCCACGGCACGCCCCACGCGTTCAGGAGCGCGAGCGCCTCCTCGTTCGTGCGCTTCAAAAAAAGCGACGCGGTGGAGATCCCGATCTTCATCAATAATATCTCTCCATGATCTCGTCCGCCGCCTGTTTCATCCAGCCCTTGGTGCAGTACAGGGTGAGGATGGTGAAACGGTCGCGGATCTTATACGCCTCGAAGAGCATATCCCGCATGGTATCTTTGGAGATGCCGAGTTCGGAAAAACGGGTGGGACAGTCGAGCGCGGCGAGCGTCTCCTCCGCATAGGAGGGCGCGGGGAGCTTTTCCGCCAGCGCATACACCTTTTCGCACCCTTCGAAGGCGGGACGGGAGCGCAGCGTGCGGTACAGATAGAGCGAGACCATCGTCCCAAGCCCGACCTTGACCCCGTGCAGCGGGATGCGTTCGCCGCGGCGCAAAAAGTCCATCTCCAAAAAATGGCTCATATGATGTTCCGCGCCCGAGGCAGGGCGGGAATTGCCTGCGATGACCATGGCGTATCCCGAAATGAGCAGCGCGTCAATGAGTTTTTCGACGCCCTCCGCCTCGCCGCGCCTGAGGGCGGGCAGACTCGCGTCGCAGGCGGAGACGGCGCCCAGCATGAGCGCATACGCCTCCTCGTTGACGGTCTCCCCCGTCAGATAGGAGGCCATGCGCCAATCGGTCAGGCAGCAATACTTGGCAAGGATGTCCCCCACGCCCGCGCCCGTCATGATGCGCGGCGCCTTCGTGAGCACGTCAAAGTCCATCAAAATATCCGAAGCCGTCTGCGCGGGGCGGGTGATCTTGAACCCCTTTTCGATGAGCGGCGTCACCGAAGAGGAATAGCCGTCCATCGAGGGCGCGGTCGCATATACGCCGCTTTTCTTATGCGTCAAAAAACCCGCATACTTGCAAAGGTCGTTGAGCGTGCCCGCGCCCACGGCGAGGAGATAGTCGTACTCTTTGCCGCCTTCGGCGACCGCCCCCACCGTCGCTTCGTCCGCAACGGGTTCGGGCGTGGGGAGCACGAGCAGTCCGCCCGCGGCGGCGTTTGCCCGTACCATGTCCAGAACGGGCTGCGCGAAAGCGCGCGTCGTCTCATCGCACACAACGAGCACGCGGCTCGTTCGGATGCTCTTTTCAAAGACGGGGAAACGCCCGCTCGTTTTGCGTTCGGCGTTGATGCCGAACTTTTTGGAAAGCGCCTGGATATCCATATCTTCTCCTTGTTCCGATCGCAGATGCCGCTCAGCGGCACACGAAATTGCACACGATCCCTTCGTCGTAATCGCCGAAGCCCTTGCCGAAAATGGTCACGCCGCCGCAATGCTCCGCCGTTTCGGGCACCGCGATACGGAAACGGATCTGCTCGCCCGAGGTCAGCCCCAGATCGCCGATCTTCGTCTCCGAGATCTTCACGCCGCCCAGATACGTCCCTTCTTCGGTGACGCCGAGCACGACTTTTTTGCCGTATTGCCCGAGATTGCCGTACCACCACGAGGGGCTCGCCGTCCCCGCGCGGTCGTTGTATTCGCCCTTGCTGCGGTAGATGCCGAGCGGTACGCCGTTCACCGAGAAGGAGATATCACTCGGATAGTACGCCGCATACCCCGGCGCTTCGGACGCGAGTTCCATCGAAAACTGCAGCTCGCGCAGCTTTTCGCCTTCGGCAAGATAGTTGGGCACGAGGTACTCCACGTACCCGTGCGCGAACCACAAAATGCCCGCCTTGAAGCGTTCGGGATACGAAAAACAGGCGGGATCGTCAAACCTTCCCACAACGTGCTCGTCGGTCGCGAGCCCACAGGTGGGATGCACCTCGTAATCGACGTAGTGCCCCACGTCGATATGCACGGATTCCACCCTCCCCTCTTCCGCGGGACGGGACATGAGGTCGATGACGATCTTATCCGCCGCGAGCGAACAGATCTTTTGCGTGCCGCGGATGCCCGACGATGTGGAGATCTCGATGAGCCCCGCCGCATGCAGCTTTTTGATATGCGCGGTGATCGCGCCGTTCGAGACGTTGAAGCGCTTTGCAAAATACGCGAGATTGAGCTCCCCTTTTTTGAGGAGCTCATCCAGGATGCCGAGGCGGACGTCCGAATCGAGCGCCTCGTACAAAAGACGCCCTTGTTTGAAATCTTTGAGATAGATCATAAACCGTATTCCTTCCGCCTTTTATTATACCCTTTCGGCGGCATGTTTGTCAATCATATTTTTTCATTCCGCGGCGACTGTTTCAAAAAAAAGTAAATAAAACCGCCGCTGCACACGGCAGCGGCGGCAGAGATCCGCGCTTACTTTTTCACGCTCTCCAAAAGCGCCTTGACGGACGCCTTGCAGGCGGCGAGCGCCTCCTCGGCGGCAGCTTCGCTGCCCGCTTTGACGGAGTAGTAGATCTTGAGCTTGGGCTCGGTGCCCGAAGGACGCACGCACACAAAGGAGCCGCCCTCCAGCTCGTAGTACACGCAGTTGCACTTGGGGATGTTCAACGGCTCTTCCTTGCCGTCCGCCGTGCGGCGGATGTCGGCGGAATAATCGCGCACCGCCTCCACGCGGAAGGGACCGAAGCCCGCAACGCTCACCGTTTTGAGCGCGTCGACGACGGCGTTCATCTCCTTCATCGCGTTCAGACCCGCATATTGGATGGATTCGTTCTTATCGAGCACGAAACCGTATTTGGCATAGATCTCGTTGAGGCGTCCCCACACCGTTTTGCCGATATAGGTGTAGTAGCAGACCATCTCGGCGCAGAGCATGGAGGCGACGACGGCGTCCTTGTCGCGGGCATGGGTGCCGCGGAGATACCCGCACGATTCCTCGAATCCGAACACGTAGGTGTGCGAGCCGTCCTTCTCCCACTCTTTGATCTTTTCGCCGATGAACTTGAACCCGACGGGCGTTTCGAAGAGCGCGACGCCGAAGTCGGCGCAGATCGCCTTTGCCATGCCCGTGGTCACGAAGGATTTGACGACCGCCGCGTTCTTGGGCAGCGCGTTCTCCTCTTTGAGACGGGTGAGGATATAATCGAGGAGCAGGATGCCGACCTGGTTGCCCGAAAGCGCCACGAACTCGCCCTTTTCGTTCTTGACGGCGACGCCCAGACGGTCGGAATCGGGGTCGGTGCCGAACACGACGTCGGCGTGGATCTCGTTCGCAAGCGCGATGCCCATGGAGAGCGTCTCTTTGAACTCGGGATTGGGCACGGCGACCGTGGAGAACTCGGTATCCTTGGTCGTCTGCTCTTTGACGACGGTCACGTTGATGCCTAGCTCTTTGAGGATGCGGGTGACGGGCACGTATCCCGACCCGTGCACGGGCGTATAGACGAGCTTTAAGTCTTTCCCGCACTTTTTGACCGCCTCGGCGGAAAGCGTGAGCTTTTTGAGCGCCTCGATATAGGTATCGTCCACTTCCTTGGGAACGGGCAGGATGAGCGGGCTCGCTTCGTCCCCCGTCACCGAAAGATAGTCCCCGATCTTTTCGATGAACCCGACGACGATCTCCGTCGCCTCGGGCGACATCTGCGCGCCGTCCTCGCCGTAGACCTTATATCCGTTGTATTCCTTGGGATTGTGCGACGCGGTGATCATGATGCCCGCGATGGTGTTCAGATAGCGGACCGCATACGAGAGCATGGGCACGGGATGCACGTCGTCAAAAAGATACGCCTTGATACCGTTCTTCGCGAGCACGCTTGCAGCTTTTTCGGCAAACAGGCGGGAATTGCGGCGCGTGTCGTAGGAGATGACGACGCCCCTTTCCCGATCTTGTTCGGGAAGCGTCTTGATATATTCGGAAAGCCCCTGCGTGGCGCGCATCACGGTATACACGTTCATCATGTTCATGCCGCAGCCGATGATGCCGCGCATGCCCGCCGTACCGAACGCCAGCTCGCCGCCGAAACGGTATTCCTTTTCCTTCTCGTCGGAAGCGATCGCTTTGAGCTCCGCCCTGTCCGCTTCGGCAAGGCGGGGATCGTTGACCCACGATTCATAGATGCTTTGATAACTCATATCATTCCACTCCTTATTTGTTTCGGGCAGACGCCCGTATTTCCCTGTATCCATGCCGCGCTCTTACGCCTTGGGCGCGTCGTCCTTTTCCTGCGGCTCGTTGATCTTGCGGTTGAGCTCTTCGAGGCTGTCCTCCGCCGTCACAAGATCTTCGGCAGGCTTGGGCGCGTCGGTGCCCGCGATCGCATGCACGGAGATAAAGTACTTTTGTTCGCCGTCCTCAAAATAATGCACGAATTGCAGCGCCAGAAGGAAGAGATAGCTCAGCGGCACCGTGATGAACAGCGCGCTCCCGAAGGTAGCAAGCGCGAACATCACGTTGACGGCGAGGATGATATAGATCGCCGCCAAAAAGGTCGAAAACCGACGCCAGAAGCCCCTGACGGCACGGAACGCCACGGCAAGCCCTTTCCCCACCGTCTTATCGCCCGAAACGACGGACGGGAGCCACGCCGAGATGAACGTCATTTTCAGCGCCTGCAAAAAGACGATGAGCGTGACCGTCAGACACAGCGATGCGAGCACGGCGAGCCCGCCCCACGCGGGGATAAAAGACGGCACGTAAAAGAAGAAAAACCAGCACGCGAGGACGGACGCCACGTCGTATAAGAAGGTGACGGGCACGTAGATGACCTCGTAGAGCGCGGCGCTCGCAAGATGCTTAAAATAGGAAGCCGTGAACCCCGTGCGCGCAAAGAGGCTCATCCTGTCGTACATCGAACCCGCAAGCGCGAAAAGGCACAGCCCGTTGAGAAAACGCGACAAAATATAAATGAGGCAGACGCCGACCACCGCGCCCGCGATCGCCCCGTCGTTCCGTGCGAGAAGCGCGGCAAAATCGGCGAGCGCATCGTGGAAATTCGCCTGAAAATCTTTTAGGACCGCCGAATCCCCGCTCGTGAGCGCGCGGAAAAATTCCCCGACCATGCCCGTGAGCGTCTCCCACTCGGCGCTCTCCACGATCACGTCGAGCGCGAGGCGCAGGATGACGTAAACGAGGCTGAACGTGACAGCCGCCACGATGAGCCTGTATAAGAGCATCTTGAATGCAGACGAAAAATTATCGATGGTGATATGGAACGCGTTGCGAAACCGCATATCAGTACCTCCAAAGCGTATGGCGTTCGTCTTCGCGGTCGAGCTTATCCGCCTCGAAATACACCACTTCCATACGGATGCAGAAGTTGGGGAAGAGGAAGATAAAGAGCACGGCTCCCACGATGCGGAAAGCGTAATCGGGCAGGAAGACGGCGCCGCTGAGCACCACGAGCGCTCCCACGACCGAGATGGCGAACGAGAGCACCAGCTTCCAGCGGCGTTCGAACATCAGCCGATAGGAATAGACGAAAGCGTCGAACACGCCGAAGCCCGTCATGAGCTTGCAGGGCAGCCAAAGATAGCTGATCGTTGCAAGATAGACGAGCACGAACAAAAAGACGGCGACCACAATGACGTACAATACGTAACAGACCGCGACGGTATCGATCTCGGAGATGACATACAAGATCGCCGAGAGCACGACCGCCCACACCTCGTAAAATACGATATACAGGAACGCCACGCACACGGCGGCGGGCAGCACGTTCAGGAACTGCTCCCCCACGCCGCTCAGCGTACGCTTGCCGAGGCGCATGTGCTTCTCGACGAACGCGAGCAGCCACGCCGCGGCGACGAACATGCTCACAAAGGCGAGCGCGCTGTACACGCCGCCGAGCACGCTGTCAAAGCGGATAAAACTCCATGCATGGAACAACTCGAGGAATCCCGCCTGCGGCTCCCCCGAAAAAAATCCGCGCGCCACCTCCGCAATGCACATGTAATCGAGCGACAACGCCATAAAAACGGCGGGCAGCAGCGAAAACGGCAGCACGAACCAAAAATTCTTTATTACGTATTTCCAACTTCCGAAAACAGTACGCATACGCACACCCTTGCTTTTATTATATAACAAATCCCGCGCGGTGTAAAGAGGTTTTT
>CALVPW010000067.1 GCA_944354085.1 uncultured Clostridia bacterium
CCGCTCAAACCGCGCATTTCCGATTTTATGCGCGATCTCGATGAGACGCTGTGGTCGTACGGCATTTTTGCCAAGACCAAGCACAACGAAGTCGCGCCCGCGCAGCACGAGCTCGCGCCCGTCTTCACGACGACGAACGTCGCGGTGGACGACAATCAGCTCACGATGGAGCTCATGAAAAAAGTCGCGCAAAAGCACGGCATGGCGTGCCTGCTGCACGAAAAACCCTTCGAAGGGGTGAACGGCTCGGGCAAACACAACAACTGGTCGCTCTCCACGGATACGGGGCTGAATCTGCTCGATCCAGGTGAAACGCCCGAAAAGAACACACTGTTCATGCTCGTGCTCGCCTGCGTGATCGCCGCGGTGGACAACTATCAGGGCATCCTGCGCGCATGCGTCGCGTCTGCGGGCAACGATCACCGCCTCGGCGCGAACGAGGCGCCGCCCGCCATCATTTCGGTGTATCTGGGCGATCAGCTGGGCGCCATCGTCGACAGCATCGTGCTCGGGCGCGAATATGTGCCGAAAAAAGCCGTCCCCGGCTCCATCGGCGTGCCCGAATCGCCCATTTTCCCCATCGATACGACCGACCGCAACCGCGCCTCGCCCTTCGCCTTTACGGGCAACAAGTTCGAGTTCCGCATGCTTGGTTCGCAGGCGTCCGTCGCCGATCCCAACATCGTGCTCAACACCATCGCCGCGCAGGCGTTCTCCGAGGCGGTGGACGCACTCACGGGGGCGGAAGACCTCGAGGCGGCTTGCAAGGCGTATACCGAAAAGCTCTTAAAGGCGCATTACCGCATCATCTTCAACTAT
The DNA here is from genome assembly GCA_944354085.1 of uncultured Clostridia bacterium. Taxonomy (GTDB): domain Bacteria; phylum Bacillota; class Clostridia; order Christensenellales; family Borkfalkiaceae; genus Gallimonas. Next base: position 820 of record CALVPW010000067.1, read on the forward strand.
AACGGCTACGGCCCCGATTGGGAACCCGAAGCCGAGCGCAGGGGGCTGCTCAACAACAAGACGACGGCGGACGCCGTGCCCGAATATTTCAAACGCGAGAATATCGACGTGTTCGTGCGGCAGGGCGTGTATACCGAAAAGGAGGTCGTCGCCCGCGCCAATATCAGTCTGGAAAACTACGTCAAGACCATCAATATCGAGGCGCTTACCATGCTCGAGATGGGCAAACAGGACGTCTATCCCGCCGTCAACGCCTATATCGCAGAGCTGTGCTCGGTGATCGCTGCCAAGCGCGCCGTCTCCGAAAAGCTCGCCTGCAAGGCGGATATCGCCCTTGCGGAAAAGCTCTCCGCGATGAACGAGGCGTTTGCGGACGCCATGAAGAAGCTGGAAAAAGACCTTTCGGAGATGCCTGCGGGCGAGGGACCTGCGTCGCAGAAGATGGCGCACGTGGTCGTGCCTGATATGGAGGCGGTCCGCACCATTGCGGACGGTATGGAAAAACTGTGCGCGTCCGATTATTGGCCGTATCCCACGTATACCGATCTTTTGTACAGCATCCGTTGATCGCATAAAAAGATCCCGCCCGTCGAAAAAGACGGGCGGGATATTTCATCTCGTTCAGTTCTTTTTTGCGGTGCGCGCTTTGAGCTCCGCCTCGCGGCCGAGGATACCGTCCACGAGGGTGAGGGCGCGTGCGGCGGAGGCGGCTGCCTCGGACATGCCCCCAAGATCGCTTGCGTCGCGCTTGCCGAATTTGTATGCCGCAAGCTGTGTGCGCGCGCTTTCGAGGTGCCCGGACGCCGTTTCGAGATCGCCGTCCCGTTCCTTGTCCGCCATCTGCGCGGCGGTGTAGGCGAGCTTATCCGCCCGTGCGGTGAGGCGGGTGGCGCGGCGGGAAAAGCGGTAGCGCGAAAGTGCGGGCGCATCTTTGGAAAGGGCGGCGATCGCCTCCGAGAAAGCGACGAGCTGTTTTTTGAATTCGGCGTTTTTGGGGAGCCTTCCCGCCTTGCGCAGCATCGCCAGCACGATGAGCCCCACAACGATGACCGCCGCATAGGCGACGTATTCGATCCAGAGGCGGGGATCGCCGAGCCCCGATGCCGTTTCTGCCAGAACGTTCATGCTTCGCCTCCTTTTTGCGTTTCTTGTTCGCGGTCTGCGTCCTCCCAATCTTCGCGCAGTTTGACTTCGAGGCGGTTGAAAGGCTTCTCGATGCCGTGCGCCGTGAGCGTTTCGAGCAAGATCTCTCTCAGGTCAAAATACAGATCCCAATAATTTGCGGTGGGGCCCCATGCGCGGACGGAAAATTTTAAGGTGTGTTCGCCGTAATCTGCGAGGACGACGGAAGGGGCGGGCGTCGTGACCGTGTATTTGTACGCCGCCGTCGCTTCCAGTAAAAAGGCTTTGACTTCCCGTACGTTCACGCCGTAGGGGACGGGCAGGTCGATGACGACGCGCCTCAACGGCATGGTGCTGTAATTGACGAGCTTGCTGCCCAACACTTCGCTGTTGGGGACGATGATCTCCTCGTTGCTGTACGTTAAGATCTTGGTGTTAAAGAGGCGGATGTCCTGCACCAGCCCGTCCATGCCGCCGATGGAGATATAGTCGCCCTTTTTGAAGGGCTTCGTAAAAATGATGATCACGCCGTTCGCGAGGCTCGCAAGGCTGTCCTTTAAGGCGAGCGCGATGGCGAGCGCCACCGCCGAGAACGCCGCGATGATGCCTGCCGTCGAGAACCCGAGCGAACTCACGAGCAGGATGATGAGCAGAACGTATAAAATGACCGTCACCACCGAGATGACGAACGTCGAAGCCGAGCGGTCGAGCTTGCGGCTCTTTAAGGCGGCGGAACGCGCGATCACGCGCACGATCTTGATGACGATGAGCCCCAGCACGAGGAACGCCACGGTGCGGACGATGGCGAGCCCCGTGTGCTGCACGAAGTCTGTCCCGATGGCTTTGAGCGCTTCCCAAATATCGTTCACGATGACCTCCTATCATACAGTATACCACCAGTATACCACATTTTTCAGCAAAAAACAAGGGGGACGCGGAAATTCGCCGCGTCCCCCGAGCATGTCAAATTTTTATACGCCGTCGCGGATGAAGCGGCGGATCCTGCGTTTGATGGGGAATGCCCAAAAGATGGAGATGAGCCAAAGCAGCAGATAGCACGCGCCGCTGATCCACGAGAGCGAGCTGACCATGCCGAGGATCGCCGTAAACGCGGCGTCCTGGATCAAAGCGCCTGCAACGAGGGGCGCCACGCCAAAGAGCAGGCAGGGGAAAAATCCGAACAGCTTTACATACCACATCGTAAAACGGCGGTTGGAGGAGAAGATGTGGAAGAAGGCGAACAAAAAGAGGATCGCCCACACCGCGGCAAAGAAGAGGACGGCGATGCTGACGACGAGGAAGACCCACGAGGGAACGGAATCGAGGATACTTTCGCCCGTCTCCTCTTCGCCGATCATGCCGCTCGCAAGGTCGGAAAAGTTCGTGTAAACTTCGCCCGAGCCATCTTCGCCCTGCATCGCCTGCGAGGCGTTCACGCAGATAAATGCTTCGGTGGAGAAGCTGCCGTTTTGGGCGACCGTCTCGTCGTACATGTCGCGCAGCTGCGCCTGCAGCTCGGCGTCGTCCCAATCCACTTCGGCGGAGGCGAATTCTTCGCGCAGGGTCTGCGTGACGGATGCGATCGCCGCGTCGATCTCTTCGTCTCCTTTGGCGTTTTCGAGCGTCGCGAGAGAGTCCGTAACGGCGTCGACGGATGTCTGATCGACTTCCGTTCCCATCGACTGCGACGCCATGGAGAGCAGCGCGCGCGAGGCGAGCTCGTTGGATTTTTCGCTCAGCGAGGCGGTCACGGGCGCAAGGAGCACGCCCATGGGGTCTTCGTCAAAGCCGAGTTTGGCAAGATCGCTCCCCGTGACGGAGATGGTAAAGTCCACCCCTTCGAGCAGGGAAAGCGGGGAGCCGTCCGTCTCTTCCTCCGTGCTTTCGCCGCCCATGCTGTCCGCGAGGGCGGAAACGTCGTCGATATGGACGGTGAGGAGGGGCATAAAGAGGATGGAGAACGCCGCAACGAGCGAGAGGATCGCCACTACGATATTGAGCGGGATGAGGCTGCGCTGCCTGCGTTTGTACTCGGGATCGTCTTTGTACGCTTTGTGTGCCATAACTTACCTACCCAAAAATAGTTTTTATATATTTTACAAGAAAGAGCGGGGCGCGTCAAGTCTTTTTTTGAAAGACCGGCGCGTCCCGTTTTTCATTCGATGGCTTTTAAGGAACTGTTCATATCGATGCCCGTGATCTTACGGCGGAGCATGAGCGTGACGAGGATGGTGAAGACGACCGAAAGGACGGGGGCGAGCACCCATACGAACCAGCCGATGCCGGGGATGGAGCCAAAGCCCATCACGTTGAAGACGAACAGGCACAGCAGGCATCCGAGCGGGAGCCCGAACAGGATGCCGATGGCGCTCGTGATGTAGATCTCTCGGTAGATATAGCCCGCGACCTCGTTATCGTAATAGCCGAGCACCATCAGGGTGGCGAGTTCGCGTTCGCGTTCGCTGATGTTGATGTTGGTGAGCGTGTAGATGACGACGAAGTTCAAAAGCGCCGCGAACACGAGCACGATGACGGCGACGCCGATCATCGCTGCGCCGCCGATATCCTGGAAGAGGCAGCAATCCAGAACGGCGAGCCCCGCCAGAACCAGCGCGGTGGAGCAGGCGACGGAGACGACCGTCATCAAAAAGCGGACGAAGAAGCGCAATACGTTGCGCATCGTCGATTTGTATTTGAAGGAGAGCCTGTTCCAGATGAGGGGGATGCGCTCCAAAAAGACGGTCTTGCCCGCTTTGGGCGTTTTGGGGCGCAGCAGGTCGGCAGGTTCGCTGCGGGTGAGCTTGACGCCCGCGATCACGGTGGCGATGAGCGTCGAAAAGAGGATGACCGCAAAGATGATGAGGTAGTACGTCATCACGACCTGCGAGGAATAGGGCGGGAGCGTGTAGTTCCATTCAAAGTTGATAAAGATGATGCGCGCGAGCCCGAGCCCTGCAAAATATGCGCCCACGCCGCCGATGAGCGTGCCGATCAGGGCAAACAAAAGGTATTTGGAGATGATCGCCGCGGGCGAATAGCCCAGCGTCAGCAGGCAGGCGATCTGCCCGCGTTCCTCGTCCAAGAGCCGCGTCATCGTGGAGAGCACGACGAGGATGGTCACGAACAAAAAGACGACCATCAGAACGTAGCCGATGCCTGCGATCTTTGCGCCGTACTGCGTGAACGATTCAAAGGAATAATTCTCGTGCAGGGTGAGGATCTCGGGCGAGGCTTCGAGCCCGAGCGCCGCGATCGAACGCTCGGCGTCTTCGAGCGCGTCTTCGTATCCGAAGGAAAAGAGCTCGCCCGCGTCGGGAAGGGTAAGATAGACCTGATTGCGCAGTTCCGCCGCCGCAATGGTGAGTTCTTGCTCGCCCTCTGTTTCGGGGATCGTTGTCCCTTCGAGCATCCCGCTCGTGAACGTGCCCGTCGTCACCGTATCGGCGACTGTGTCGATGAGGTCGCCGAACACGTAAAAGACGGCGGCAAGGTCGAGCATATCCTCTTCGTCGTCGGAGGCGGGGTCGTCGGTATAGCTCGGGTCGTCGCGCACCGCCATGTGAAGGGGATTGAGGAGCGTGCCGCCCAAAACGTATTCCTGCGTTGCGGAGATATCGATCTCGAGCGCCGCTTCCTGTTCGCCGATAAAGGGGATGCCCGTATCGATCGTCTCCGTGCGCGATTCGTGCATGGAAAACGCCATCGTGAACGCGGCGCCCGCTTCATAGGCGGGGAGCTGTTCGGTGGCGCGCTCCGCGTACACGGTCACGGTGTGCTCTTTGGCGGGCGTATCGTACGTCTGCACGTTCTCAAAGACATCCTGTGTCACGTCGGAAGGGCTTTGGGCGGTATCGTACAAATACACCCGCACGATGCCGTCGGGCACGCCCGTAAAGGTGAGCGCGGTATCGTTGACCGTCGCCTTGCCGTCCTTGACTTCGAATTCGAGCATGCCGCCCGTAAGCACGTTCTTTGCGCCGAACTGCTCCTTTATAAGGGCGATATCGCCGTCCGAGAACGCGCCCTCGTCGTTGAGCAGGATAAGATCGCTCACGTTCTGCGCGCTGCGGTATTCGTCGAGCGAGTCGTTGATCTTATCCGTCGCCATCCCGACGCCCGCGACCAGCCCGATGCTCACGAGCACCATCAAGATGATGGAAACGAGCCTTGTGATATGGCGCCTGAACATGCGCCCGAACGTCTTGAAATACGTGCTCACCACTCGATCTCCTCGATGGGGGTGGGCTCTTTGTTCACCTCGATCCATTCGATGCGTCCGCTCTTGATGTGGATGACTTTATCCGCCATATCTTTGAGCGCGGCGTTGTGCGTGACGATGACGACGGGCTTTTTTTGCTGTTTGGAAACGTCGTGCAAAAGTTTTAAGATGATCTTGCCCGTCACATAGTCGAGCGCGCCCGTCGGTTCGTCGCACAGCAGCAGCTTCGGGTTTTTGGCGAGCGCCCGCGCAATGGAGACGCGCTGCTGCTCCCCGCCCGAGAGCTGGGCAGGGAAGTTGGAGAGCCGCTCGCTCAGTCCCACTTCGGAGAGCACGGTCTTGGGATCGCGCGCGTCTTTGCAAATCTCCACGGCGATCTCCACGTTCTCGAGCGCGGTCAAATTGGGCATCAGGTTATAAAATTGGAACACGAAGCCTACGTCGGTGCGGCGGTATGCGGTGAGCCCTTTTTTGTTGAGCGCGGTCACGTCCTTTCCGTCGAGCACGATGGTGCCCGAAGTCGCGCAGTCCATGCCGCCCAGCAAGTTCAAAAGGGTGGTCTTGCCCGCGCCCGAAGAGCCGAGCACCACCGCAAACTCCCCGTCGTCGAGGGAGAAGGAAACGTCTTTGAGCGCGTCGACGCTCACGTCGCCCGAATGATAGGTCTTGCATACGTTTTCGAGGGTCAGATAACTCATGGATCTTTGCCTGCCTTGTAGGATACGTGCTTTGTTCTTAGTTTTATTATACCACATTCTGTTTCCGATTCAAGCAAATTGCGCGAGCGAAAGCGCATTTTTTTGTGATTTTTTATGAAAATTTCTTCACAAAAGATAGCGGATAATCGAAATATATGACATTGATTTTACTTGTCATGCAAAGTAGTTACAAAGTGCGGCGGCGGGCGCGCATAAATATTATATGGTAAAAGCGGGAATACTCGTGACGGGGGAGCGCGGGCGGGCGGCGCGCAATTGTAAAATATTTTTTACAAACGGGCGGAAAAATTTACAAGTTCGTGACAACTTTGTGCGGGAGTTTTTACAACCGCGTGATATGATAAAGGCACAAATCGAGAAAAGGAAGAAAGAAAGGAGAAAAAAGGTATGAAAAAGAAATTTCTTGCACTCGGAATGGCAGCGGCGATGTCTGTGACCGCCGTGGGTCTCATGGCAGGCTGCGGCAACGGCAGCGACGGTATCACCGTGGCGTTCACCCGCCCCTCCACGTCGGGCACCTACGGCGCCTTCAACGAGCTCGTCGTCAACAGCGAAGGCAAGTCCATCGACGAGGCGAGAGAGGAAGGACTTGAGTTCGCCCGCAACGTGCAGACCTCGCAGGAGACGGGCAACGTCATTGCGGACGTCTCCGCGGCGCCCAACGGGCTCGGGTACATCTCGCTCGGTTCCGTTGCGGCAAACACCGATAAGATCAAAGCGGTCAAGGTCAACGGCGTCGAGGCGACGGTCGCCAACATCGAATCGGGCGACTACAAACTCTCCCGTCCCTTCAACTTCGTCTATCCCAGCGAAGAGGGTCTGAGCGATCTTGCGAAGAACTTTATCAGCTTCATCGAGAGCGCCGAAGGTCAGGAGCTCGTCAACGAGGACTACATCGGTCAGGCGGATCCCGTCGTCGATTACACCCCTTACGCGGGTACGGAAAAGACGCTCACGCTCACGGGTTCCACCTCCGTGCAGCCGCTCTTGAACGAGTTCATCATCCCCGCGTTCAAGGAGCTCAACCCCGGCATCACGGTCAACTGCTCGGGCACGGGTTCGGGTCAGGGCGAGACGGACGCGGTCGACGGCAAGAACGATATGGGCATGATCTCCCGTGCGCTCGGCTCCGATTATGAGGGGCGGCTCGTCTCGCACACCATCGCGCTCGACGGCATCGCGGTCATCGTGCAAAAGGACGTAAAACTTTCCAACGTCACGTTCGATCAGCTCTACGATCTGTACATGAACGGCACGGCGATCCCCTTCGATGCGGAATAATTTTTAAGATATAAGCGGCTCCGTCGGGGGATCTCCCTCGGCGGGATACGCATTTTTGAGAGAACGCTATGCAAACGGAAAACGTTGTAAAACAAAAGAAGAGGGGCGCGCCGAACGCGGGCAAAGTCAGGAACACGATGGCAAAATATCTGTTCTTCGTGTGTGCTGCCATGTCGGTCATCGCGGTGTTCGGCATCATCGGCTACATTCTGTACGCGGGCATCCCCGCCTTCCGCGACATCGGCTTCTTCAAATTCATCTTCGGGACGAATTGGAGCCACGACGCGGGTGTATACGGCATTTTGCCGATGATCGTCAGCACCATCGTCGTCACCCTCGGCGCCATCCTCGTGGGGGGCACGGTCGGCGTGTTCACGGCGATCTTTCTCGTGTTCTGGTGCCCCGATAAGTTCCATCTGCGCTATAACGGGAACAACAAGTTTTTACAAAAGACGGTCGCGTGCATCAACAAGATCAACCTGCGCGCCGTATTCGATCAGGTCATCAAACTTTTGGCGGGCATCCCTTCGGTCATCTTTGGTTATTTCGGGATCGCGTTCATCGTGAGCGCCTTTGCGGGGGCAGACGTATACGGCATCGGCAAAGGCGCGCTTTCGAGCGCGCTCGTGCTCGCCATCATGATCATCCCCACGGTCACCTCTCTTTCCAAGAACGCGCTGGAAGCGGTGCCGCAGCAGTATTACGAGGGCGCGCTCGCCATGGGCAACACCAAGGCGCAGGCGGTCTTCCGCGTCGTGTTCCCCGCGGCGCGTTCGGGCGTCATCTCCGCGCTCATCCTCGGCATCGGCAGGGCGGTAGGCGAGACGATGGCGGTCAACATGGTCTCGGGCGGGCGCGTGTACTTCCCCGACGGGCTGTTCACGCCCATCCGTACGCTCACCACGAACATCGCGCTCGAATTTGCAGACGCCTCGCGCGGATCCACGCTGTTCGCGGCGCTGTTTGCAACGGGCTTCGTGCTGCTCGTCATCGTGCTGATTATCAACCTCTCCGTCAACCTCGTGCCCAAGGAATTCAAGGGCAAGCGCGGGAACAAGGTGCTGCACGGCGCGCGGGAAGAAGTCGTCTACGAGAAGAAGGGGCTCATCCCCGAGATCTTAAAGTATGTGGCGATGGTGTTCGCGGCGCTCATCGTGGTGATCCTCGCGGCGCTCATCCTGTTCATCCTCATCCAGGGCATCCCCAACTTAAAGTGGGATTTCCTGTTCGGGGAATCCTCGCATCAGCATCCTTCGCTCATGCCGTCCTTTATCGCGACGCTGTACACCATCCTCATCACGCTGGCGATCGCGCTGCCCGTCGGCATCGGCGCGGCGATCTACCTCGTCGAATACGCAAAGCCCGGCAGCAAGGTCGTCAAGGTGCTGCGCACCTTCGTCGATACGCTCTCGGGCGTGCCGTCCATCGTATTCGGGCTCTTCGGGAACCTGCTGTTCGTCTCCCTGTTCGGATATTCGGTGTGGGCGGGCTCGTTCACGATGGTGCTCGTCGTATTGCCCACCATCATCCGTTCCACGGAGGAAGCGCTCATCGCGGTGCCCGTGTCCTTGCGGGAAGCGAGCTACGGGCTGGGCGCGAGCAAAATAAGGACGATCTTCAAGATCGTGCTCCCTTCGGCGTTCCCCGGCATCGCCACGGCGACCATCCTTGCGATCGGGCGCATCATCGGCGAGTCGGCTGCGCTCATCTATACGTCGGGCATGCTCATCACCACGGCGGGCGCGGCGGCGAACCCCGGCAACATGGCGCCCACGCTCACGGTGTTCCTGTACATGTGCTGGGCAGAACCCACCAACTACCTCGGGTACGATCAGGCGTATGCGACGGCGGTGGTGCTCCTCATCATCGCGGCGCTTTTGAACTTGTGCGTCTACCTCATCGAACGCCGCGTCAAAAAGAAGAGATAAAGAGGTCATTATGCTGAAATTCATCAAAAAGAAAGCGGCGCAAAGCGAGAGCGCCGAAAAAAAGAGCCCGCTCGATATTTTCGATTTTTCGGGCGAGAACGCCATTTCCGTTAAGGACGTCGATCTGTATTACGGCGAGTTCCAGGCGCTCAAAAAGATCAACATGCAGATGCCCAAGCACAAGATCACGGCGATGATCGGACCTTCGGGCTGCGGCAAATCCACCCTCATCAAAACGCTCAACCGCATGAACGACCTCGTCGAAGGCTGCCGTGTGGAAGGGGAGATCGCCATCGGCGGCGTGAACATCTACGATAAGAGCGTCGACCTTTCGGCGCTGAGAAAGAACGTCGGCATGGTCTTCCAAAAGCCCAATCCCTTCCCCATGAGCGTATACGATAATATCGCGTACGGGCCGCGCACCTTCGGCATCCGCAAAAAATCCACCCTCGACGAGATCGTGGAGCGCTCCTTAAAGCAGGCAGCCATGTGGGAAGAACTCAAAGACCGCCTCAACAAGTCGGCTCTGGGGCTCTCGGGCGGGCAGCAGCAGCGCCTCTGCATTGCGCGGGCGCTCGCCGTCGGACCGCAGATCCTCTTGATGGACGAGCCTACCTCTGCGCTCGATCCCATCTCCACGGGCAAGATCGAAGAGCTTTGCGAGGAACTCAAAAAGGACGTGACCATCGTCATGGTCACGCACAACATGCAGCAGGCGGCGCGTATCTCCGATAAGACGGCGTTTTTCCTGCTCGGCGAGATGATCGAGATGGGGGATACCGAACAGGTGTTCTCCGCACCCAAGCACCCCGAGACCGAACGGTATATCACGGGCAGATTCGGTTGATGCCGCATGCTTTTTCTTTCGGTCGGACGAAAGGAGAAGCCGCGCCATACAAGCCCTAAACAAAGAATACAGGAGTCAATCATGTCTGCAAGAAAGTATTTCGACGAAGAACTCTCCGACCTGCACGCAACGCTCGGGCGTATGTGCACGATCACGGAGAATATGATCAAAGACGCGGTCGCGTCCTTAAAGACGCTCGACAGGACGCTGGGCGCATCCGTCGCCGAGACCGACCGCGAGGTGGACGATCTGGAGATCGCCATCGAAAAGAAGTGTATGCGCATCCTCTTAAAACAGCAGCCCGTCGCGAGAGACCTCGTCAAGGTCACCACGGCGCTCAAAGTCATCACCGACGTGGAGCGCATCGGCGATCAGGCGGCGGATATCGGCGAGATCGTGCGCTCCTTCCCCGAAGACAAGCTCTTCAAAGAGCCCGAACACATTACCCGTATGGGCGATCTTGCCGTCGCGATGATCCACCAGAGCGTGGAGGCGTTCCTCAACGAGAGCGTGGGCGGCGCCGATATGGTCATCCACGCCGACGACGAGATGGACGGGCTTTTCAACGAGGTCAAAGCCGAGCTCATCGAAAAGATCAGCGGCGACGCGCACGTCGCCGACCAAGCGGTGCAGCTTCTGATGGTCGCAAAGTATCTCGAAAAGATCGGCGACTATGCCGTCAACGTCAGCGAATGGGCAAAATACCTCGTCACGGGCGTGCATAAGGAATATCAGTAAACGCGTTTTTTTGCGCAAATATCCGTAAAAGGGGGACAAAACGGCAGCCCCTCTTTTCGGCATGACAATTTTTTCAATATAGTGAAAAGCGCGTGACAAACCGTATTCTACCCTGCTATAATAATCCCGTATTTTATTTGGATCTACGGGAAGAGGAATATGGATATTGTCAATCTGATCTTGCAGATGCTCGGCGGCATGGGCTGTTTCCTTGTGGGGATGGAGCTCATGTCGGAGAATATGTCGCGTCTGGCGCACGGCGGGCTCAAAAGCCTTTTGAACAAAACGGCGAACAACCGCCTTGCGGGTGTCGGGATCGGGACGGCGGTGACGGCGATCATCCAAAGCTCCGCCGCCACGACGGTCATGGTCGTCGGTCTCGTCAACGCGGGCATCATGACGCTCTTTCAGGCGACGGCGATCATCATGGGCGCCAACATCGGTACCACCATCACGGCGTGGATCGCGTCCTTCGGTACGGTGGATATCGCAAAGTTCTTTTTCTTGCTCGCCATCGTCGGCGCGTTCATGATGATGCTGTGCAAAAAGGACAGACCCAAGACCATTGGCACCATCCTTGCGGGGCTCGGCCTTATCTTTGTCGGGCTCGCGTATATGTCGGACGCGATGGGGGACGACCGCATCCGCGAACTCATCACGCCCGTCTTCGAAGCCGTTAAAAATCCCATTCTGCTCATTCTCATCGGCGCGGTCGTGACGGCGCTCATCCAGTCGTCGTCGGCGGTGACGAGTATCATCATCGTGCTCGCCGCGCGCGGCGTCGTTATCGGCGGCGTGGGCGACGGCGTGTATTTTGCCATCATCGGCTCCAACATCGGCACCTGCGTCACGGCGCTGCTCTCGTCCATCGGCGCGAGCCCCAACGCCCGCCGCGCCGCGCTCGTGCACCTTATGTTCAACTGCTTCGGCGCGGTCATCTTTACCATCTTTTTGTGTCTGTTCCTGCCGTTCGAGACGTCGTTTTCCGAGCTCGTGCTCACCAAAATGTTCCCCGAGAGCATCGAATGGCAGATCTCTTTCTTCCACACCTTCTTCAACGTGACGTGCACCATCATCTTCCTGCCGTTCGCAAAGCTGTTCGTGAAATTGGCAAACGTTTTGGTGCGCGAAAAGCCCGCGGACGAGGCAAAGGAAAAGGAAGTGGTGGGCGATCTCGACGAACGCCTCCTGCTGCAGCCTTCCGTCGCGCTCGAGCATTTGTATCAGGGTACGGGCAAGATGCTCGCCTTTGCGATGGGGACGCTGGACGAGGCGGTGGACGCCTTCCTCAAAAAGGATACTTCCGTCAAGGAGGACGTTGCAAAGCGCAACGCGCGGCTCAGCGAAGCCAACCGCGAAGCCGTGCAGTATCTCGTAAAACTTTCGGCGAGCGCGCCCGTCATCGAGGATGAGAAGACCATCTCCTCCATGCACTACGTGCTCAACGATATCGTCCGTATCGGCGAACTTGCCGACAACGTGACCAAATATACCGATCATTACGAAAACGACGGGCTCATCTTCTCGGGAGAGTTCCTCTCCATGACGGAGGAGATGTACGGCAGGATCCGCGCCCTGTACTCTCGCGCGTCCGAGGCATATCTCCACCGCGACTTCGCCGCCCTCAAAGAGATGGACGAGATGGAGGACGGCATCGATATGGACAGGCGGCGGCTCGTCAATCAGCACATCAAGCGCCTCAACGAGGGCAAGTGCCAGCCGCAGAACGCAAGCGTCTTTATCAATCTGGTCGGAAATCTGGAACGCGCGGCAGATCATATCACGTATATCGCGCATTCCATCGAATAACGCATGAACAATAAAGTTTATCTTCTCGAAGACGACGAGAGCATCTGCGAACTCGTCAAATGCACGCTGGATATGCACAGCATCTCCTGCGAGACGTTCACCTCCATCAAGGCGTTTTACGCCGCGGTGGAGAGCGCGCTGCCCGACGTTGCGATCCTTGACGTGATGCTTGCCGACGGCAACGGGCTGGACGTTTTGCAGCGCCTGAAAACGCGGTATCCCTCCGTTTCCGTCATCATGCTCTCGGCGCTCGGCAAGGAGACGGATAAGGTCAAGGGGCTCAACGCGGGGGCGGACGACTACATCGCCAAGCCGTTCGGCGTGCTCGAACTCATCGCGCGCGTGAACGCGGCGCTGCGCAGGGCGAACAAATCCGTCGTTTTGCGCGCGGGGCAGGTGGTGATGAACACCGAGAACATGTCCGTCACCTACCGCGGCAAGGAGCTCGATCTGAGCAACAAGGAGTTCCAGCTGCTCCGCTATTTTATGCAGAACGAGGGCAGGGTGCTCCCGCGCGAGGTCATTTTGTCTGACGTGTGGGGGTACGACGGCGGCGAGACGCGCACGCTCGACAATCACGTCGCCCGTCTGAGGAAGGCGGGGCTCAACTTCGAAACGGTGTTCGGCGTCGGCTATAAATTTATTGCAGATTAAAGGGGCGCACGCCCCTTTTTGCTTGTCCGAAGAGGAGGGTCTTTCATGAAAAAACGCATCATGTGGCTGTGTTTTGCCGTCACGGCGGTCGCGCTCGTCGTCTTTTCCGTGATCGCCACGGACATTTACTATAAGAACAGCGTCGAGCACGTGCGCACCTATCTTTCCGCCTATCTTGCCGCGTTCGACGAAACGCGCACGCCCGATACGGCGTATGCCGAGGAGCTCTCCGCGGCGCTCGGCGGCGCGCGCGTCACCTTCCTTTCGGCGGACGGCGCCTTTCTTGCCGATTCCGAGGACGAGGACGACGGCTCGCGGGCGCTGCGGACGGAGGTCGCGGACGCCATCCGCGACGGCGAGGGATTCGACGTGCGCTCCTCGCCCACGATGGGCGAAAGTTTCGCATACTTTTGCCGCCGTTATCAAAGCTGCCTCGTGCGCGTTGCCGTGCGCACCGATTCGGTGTGGGGCATCTACGTGCAGGGGCTGCCCGCGATCTGCTGTTTTTTGGCGGCGGACGCGCTCGTCTGCCTCGTCATCACCTATCTTTCGACGGGGTTCATGCTCAAACCCATGGAAGATCTTGTCCGCAGCGCGGCAAAGGGGGAGCGCGTCGTGCCCGCCTGCCGCGAACTCGAGCCCGTCGCCGACCTCATCAACCGCATGAACGCCGCCGCCGAAAAGCGGCTTTTAAGCAGCAAACGCGAGCGGGAACAGGTGGTCAAAGCGCAGCAGTCCAAGGACGAATTCATCGCCAACGTCACGCACGAGATGAACACGCCGCTCACCTCCATCCGCGGGTTTGCGGAATTGCTCGTTTCGGGCTCGCTCGAAGGCGAGCGCGCGCAAAAGGCGTCCGCCACCATCCTTGCGCAGAGCGAGCGGCTGCAGAACCTCGTCGCGTCCATCATCAATTACAGCGAGATCGACAGCGAAGATCTGCCCGTCTACGAGGTGGACGCCTCCCGCATCGCCCGCGAGCTGCTCGCCGCGCTCGCGCCCGAGATCGCCGAGCACAAGCTGGTGCTGCTCTCCGAGATCCGCGACGGCGTGATCTTAAAGAGCCGCCACGAGCGCGTGAATGAACTGTTCGGCAACATCATCCGCAACGCCATCCGCTACAACCGCGAGGGCGGGAGCGTCTCTGTGCTGCTCACGCCCGAGGCGTTCACCGTATCGGATACGGGTATCGGCATCGCCGAGGAGGACCGCGCGCGCATCTTCGACCGCTTCTTTACCGTCGATAAATCGCACAACGGCAAGAACGGCGGCTTCGGGCTGGGGCTCTCCGTCGTGAAAAAATTGTGCAAAAAGCAGGGATGGGGGCTTTTCGTGGAGAGTGAACCCGGGAAAGGGAGCACCTTCCGCATCTGCTTTTCGGGCGAGGGCGACGCGGCGAAAAATTCCTGAAAAAAAGTCAGTCCGACCCCCTTCAAACATTTGACTATCCGTGTAATTTCTGTATAATATCCGTCGTTCGCGCAAATCGTGCGCGCGCAAGGAGAAAAGTATGAAGATCGCGATCACCCAAGAGGGCAAAGTTCCCGTCGCACCCGGCGGGCTGGGGCTCTTCTTCGAGGATATCAATTATTCGCTGGACGGCGGGCTGTACGCGCAGATGCTCGAGAACCGCAACTTCGAGGCAAAGAAAGCCACGGGCGAGAAGGACGCTTTCACCGTCGTGCCCGACGGCAAGTATGCGTGGAGCGTCTGCCCCGCGGAGAGCGCCGCGGCGCTCAAGATCAAGGACGACCGCCCGCTGTATGTGGAAAACCCGCACTATCTGCGCATCGAAGCGCGCGAGGCGGGCGCGGGCATCGTCAACAAGGCGTACGACGGCGTGTACTGCAAGGCGGGGATGCGCTATAAGCTCTCCTTCTGGATGCGTTCCTACGATTACCGCGCGCCCGTCGTGGCGGGCGTGTATGCGGACGGCGCCGCCGTTTTCGAGGTCAAAGCCAAGCCGCGGGCGGACGGAAAATGGCATAAATACGAATTTACCGTCCGCGCACGCACGGCGTGCGAAAGGGCGCAGTTCCGTTTTGTGCTCACGGCGGCGGGAACGCTGCACGTCGACTGGTTCTCCCTGATGCCTGAGGACGCCGTTTTGGGCGTGTTCCGCCGCGATCTCGTGGAGATGCTCGCCGAGCTCAAACCCGGTTTCATGCGCTTCCCAGGGGGCTGCATCGTCGAGGGCAACACGCTCTCCAACCGCTATCTTTGGAAAAATTCTGTGGGGCAGACGGAGCGCCGCAGGCACAATTGGAGCCGCTGGGCGGTGCACGGCGCCTGCGCGGAGAACGGTTTTACGACGCCCTATGCGCATTACGGGCAGACGCTCGGCGTCGGCTACTTTGAATATTTCCGTCTCTGCGAATACCTCGGCGCAAAGCCGCTCCCCGTCCTCTCGGTGGGGATCGCCTGCCAATATATGTCGACGGAGATCGTCGCGCTCGACGATCCCGCGCTCGAAACGTATATCCAGGAAGCCCTCGACGTCGTCGAATTCGCCAACGGCGGCAAAGATACCGTCTGGGGGCGCGTGCGTGCGGAGATGGGGCATCCCGAACCCTTCGGGCTCGAATACCTCGGCGTCGGCAACGAGCAGTGGGAGACGGATACCAACGATTTTTATAAACGGTTCGAGCTCTTCCGCGACCGCATCCACGAAAAATATCCGTCGATCAAGATCATCGGCACCACGGGACCTACGGTGGATTCGCCTTCGCATCAGGAGGCGTGGGCGTGGACGCGCAGCCGCCTTGCGCACGATCCCGCCTTCGTTTACGCGTCCGACGAGCATTTCTACGTGCCGCCCAAGTGGCTGTACGAGCACACCGACGTGTACGATTCCTATCCCCGCACGGGGCTCGTGTATGCGGGCGAGTACGCCGCGCACGTCATGGAGGCGGGGGCGGGTACGTTCAACGCGCCTTCGTCCAACACGTGGGAGGCGGCGCTGGCGGAAGCGGCGTTCATGACGGGCATGGAGCGCAACGCCGACGTCGTCGTCATGAAGTCGTACGCGCCGCTCTTTGCGCGCCTCGGCTATACGCAGTGGAGCCCCGATCTCATCTGGTTCGACGGGGGTTCGGCGTACGGCTCGGCGAGTTACTATGTGCAGATGCTGTACGCACTGTATACGGGCGACGTTTCCTACAAGGTGAAGACGGACGCGCCCGCGACGTACGCTTCGGCGACCTCACGCGACGATCTTACCTTCGTCAAGGTCGTCAATGCGGGCGATACCGAACAGACGGCGCACATCGAGGCGGATTTTGCGTTCGGCGAACTGCTGCGCATCGTGCAGATGCAGGGTGAACTCACCGATCTCAACTCGATGCAGGAGCCGAAAAAACTTGCGCCGAGGGAGGTCGCGCCTGCCGCGCCCGATACGGTCACGCTCCCGCCGCACAGCTTCCAGGTGCTCGTTTTCCGCAAATAACACGCGTTTCCCCGCCGCTCGGCGGGGATTTTTTTGGCGGAAATCATACGCGGCGCGCATTTTCCTTTACAAATGCCGCCCGATCGACTATAATATCTTGTATGATTCGCATTGCAGACGGCTGGAAAGATTACGCCGTCCTCGCCACGGGGGACGGCTATAAACTCGAACGGTGGGGGGAGCATCTCTTGCTCCGTCCCGATCCGCAGGTCATCTGGCACGCGCAGCGCGACCTGTTCTCCTATCCCGGCCTTGCCGCCGTATACCGCCGCAGCGAAAAGGGCGGCGGCGCGTGGGAGTATAAAAAGCAGCTCCCGCAGAGCTGGAACGTCGGGTATAAGGATCTCACCTTCAAGGTGATGCCCATGGGCTTCAAGCATACGGGGCTCTTTCCCGAGCAGGCGGTCAATTGGGAGGCGACGGGCGCGCTCGTCCGCCGTGCCGCTGCCCGGGGCAGGCGGGTGAAGGTGCTCAATCTCTTTGCCTATACGGGCGGCGCCTCTGTTGCGCTCGCCAAAGCGGGCGCCGAGGTCACGCACGTGGACGCCGCCAAGGGCATGGTGGAGCGCGCGGGGGAAAACGCGCGCCTCTCGGGCATCCAGAGCGGCATCCGCTACATCGTCGACGACTGCAAAAAATTCGTCGCGCGGGAACTGCGGCGGGGCAATACGTACGACGCCGTCGTGATGGATCCGCCCTCGTACGGCAGAGGCCCCGGGGGCGAGATGTGGAAGATCGAAAGCGAGCTTTTCCCCTTCGTCAAACTGTGCATGCAGCTCATGTCGGATGCGCCGCTCTTTTTCCTCATCAACAGTTACACCACGGGTTTGCAGCCCACGGTGCTCTCCAATATTTTAACGCTCTGCGCCGACCGCAAGTGCCGCGTGGAGGCATACGAAGTCGGGCTTCCGACGCAAGAAAACATTCCGCTGCCCTGCGGCGCGGGAGGGATGTGTATTTATGAGTGAAACATACGAGCCTACCGTCTTATACGAGGACAATCACCTGCTCGTCGTCGTCAAGGAGCAGAACCTTGCGTCCTGTCCCGACGAGAGCGGGGATAAGAACCTGCTCGACCTGTTAAAGGGGTACGTCAAAGAAAAGTACCAAAAACAGGGGAACGTGTATATCGGGCTGGTGCACCGTCTCGACCGTCCCACGGGCGGCGTGATGGTGTTTGCAAAGACGAGCAAGGCGGCGGGCAGGCTCTCCGAACAGATGCGCTCGGGAGACTTCGAGAAGCGCTATCTCGCCGTTCTCAACGGCGCGCCCAATCCCGAGAGCGGAAAGCTCACGGGCTGGCTGAAAAAGAACACCGTCAACAACATGGTGTATCTTTCGACGGAGGGGACGGACGGCGCAAAATATGCGGCGCTCGATTACCGCGTTCTCGAAAAGAAGGGCGCGCTCGCCCTGACCGAGATCAAGCTGCATACGGGCAGGAGCCATCAGATCCGCGTGCAGTTCGCGGGCATCGCGCATCCCGTCTACGGCGATATGCGCTACGGCGGGGAGTATGCGCAAAAGGGCAGGCTCGCGCTTTGGGCGTACTCGCTCACCTTTACCCATCCCGTCACCAAAGAGCGCATGCGCTTTATCAGCGGACCCTCCGCCGAGGAGGGGGTTTGGAAGGTGTTTGATATCGAAAAAGCCATTCGCCCCGTTTAGTTCAGACGATCGCCGTCGGGATACTTTGTCGCGCTGCGGGCTGCCTCGGTCACTTACCGCATAGTAAGCTCCCCCCGCATATCCTCGCGCTCCTCGTCTGCCTCGGCGCTTGTCTGAATGTCTTTGGAAGGACGATCGCCGTCGGGATACGTTGCCGCGCTGCGGGCTGCCTTATTTGCGCGTCCGTGCGTGTAAATTGCGCGAAAATTGCATTTTTCGCCCCCGCTGCGGGCGTTACCGCTTGACGAACGAAAAAAATTTGTGTAGAATATATAAGATAGCTTAAAACAAGATCGGGGTATTCTCCGATTGCGGAGTCCGTTTTCATGAACAAAGTCAAAGTACGTTTTCTCACAATCGCATCGCTGATCCTGCTGCTTGTCGGCGTGATCGCGCTGGCGCTGTGCGCGGCGTTCCCGCGCCGTGCTGCGGCGGATGACGTCGATCCCGTCGCATACGAGCCTTCCGCCGTCTTTGCGGCGGGCGTGGGCGGAGAGGTCGGCGCGTCGGAGGGGACGCCGTCTTTCGTCGAATTTTCTCTTTCCGACGAAGGCAGCGTGCATTTCCGCCGCGATCTCGCGCTCAAATGGTTCGAGGCGGACAGCGCGGAGAGCACACTTGCAACGCCCGGAAAGGCAAACTATTTCTCCATGCGCTTTGCGTTCCCTTCCGTCGCGTTCGAGACGCTCACCCTCTCTTTTGAGAGCGACGAGGAGAACGTCACCAAAGAGGCGAAAGCCGTCAATTCTCTCGTGTTCGTCAAAGGGGCGGACGGGGCGCTGACGGTCAAGGTCAAGAACGCCGCCGCGCAGGAGGCGAAGAACGACGACGCTTCCCTTCCTTCGGGAACGATCGCGGCAGACGCCGCGGCGAGCGATCTCGTGCTCACCTTCGGCGCTTCCGCGACGGGGGATGCGGGCAGCTATCGTATCGTGCTCACCTGCGGCGGCGCCGTCGTTTTGGAGAGCGAATTCACCAACATCGGCGGCAACTATCTCGAATACCGCTCGTCGGCGTCGGCCACGCCCAACACGCCGCTCACCTTTACGGCGGAGCTTCCCGAAGGCGCGGCTGCCGATGCGGCGCAGAGCGTCCTCATGAAGGAGCTCAACGGGCAGGGCTTTACGCTTACCGACGGCAAGGTGCAGGACGATACCGCGCCCGTGCTTGCGATCAACGAATCTGTATACGCTTTCCGTCTCGGCACGCGTTTCTCGCTCGATTACGAAGCGATCGACGTCTGTGACGACAGCGTGAGCGTTACCCGCCATTACTATATGGCGGAAAAGAACGACGAAGGCGCTTACGTCGCGCCCACGTCCGACGATTACGGTACGCTTACCACTTCCACCTACTTCATGCCCGTCACCGACGAGGACAAGGAGTATGTGAGCATCTATTTCAACCTCGACGACGACCGCACGAGCAGCGACGGTATTTCGGATAACGGCGCGCACGTATATCTGAGCTGGTATGCAGCGGAAGGGGCGGACGTCGTGGAAACGCTCAACGGCTGCGATTATATCCGCGTCGACCGCGAACAGCAGGGACCTTCTTACGTGGGGTTGACGGCAACGGCGGGCGATGAGAACAACGCCGCGTCCAACGTGGGCGACGCCGCGTTCGAAGAGGCGGTCAGCGCTTACGAGACGGCTTTGAACGCCGCTGCCGAGAAGACGAGCGCGGGCACGGGGGCGTATCTCTATCTGCCTTCGCTGCGCGGTCTGATCGAAGGGAAGACGGCGGATTACCGCAATCTCAGCTTCAACGTGTATTATTACCACGAGACGGCTGCGGCGGATTCCTCCGCTTCTTCGGCAACGAGCCTCGATTATAACGAGCTGCGCATCGAAGTCTCGCGCGACGGCTGGTACAGGCTGCGTTTCGTCGTGACGGATGCTTCCGATAACGCGATGCAGTACTACGACGAAGACGGCGAACTCGTCGACGTTACGGGCTCCAACGTATGGGATATCGAGGGGATCCCCGAATTCCGTGTGTATATCGGTTACGAGGGCGCCACCATCGAAGCGCCCGAAGCGCAGGATTTCGGCTATCGTGACCGCAGCTATTCCATTGACGATTTCGAGGTCATCGCACTCGAAGGGTATCTCGAAGAGTATACGCTCTACTATCTCGATCCCGCGCTGTTGGGCGAGGGGCAGACGATGCCCACCTACGAGGACTGCGTCGCCAATGCCGAAACGTACGTCAACGAGACGTATAAGGACAGCGGCATCGTGGAGATCAACAAGTATAACGACAAGGTGACCGAAGACGACGAGAATTGGGACGATACCGACAACGCGTATCATTGGGATCCCGATTCCGCGCTCTCCTTCGTGCCGCAAAAGTCGGGCATCTACTTTGTCAAACTCGTTGTGACCGATCCGAACCTTCCCGAGCAGTCGCCGGAAGGGTATATGGCGATCGAGGTGCGCAACCCCGTCGATATCATCCCCGGGCAGACCTATTGGATCCAGAACAATATCACGGCGGTGGTGCTGTTTGCCGTCTCCGCGGTGCTGCTCATCGTGATCGTGGTGCTCTTCGTGGTCAAACCTTCCGATAAGAAGGTGAAAGAAGTCGGCCTCAAAAAATTAAAGGGAAGAACGAAAAAGTAAAATACGATCCCGCCGCAAGGCGGGATTTTTCATCTTGGAAAAGGTATATGGCGACCGCTTTTGCGGCGTGCATGCCGTCTGTGACGAAAAGCGCATGCCGCACGCAGCCGCCGCGGGAACTTGGGAAAAATTTTTGTAAATGGGAGGAAAACATGGACAGAGTAAAAAAATGTGAGGAAAAATTTGAAATGCTTTTCGGCGGCAAGCCGACGCAAAACGAGGGGAACGACCCCGAATTCATGCGCATCTTGCAGCGGTTCATTTTCGGCGAGGTGAGCTACACGGGCTCGCTCGACGATCGTGTGCGCGAGCTTGTCACAATCACCGTGCTTACCGTCAATCAGACGCTGCCGCAATTAAAAGCGCACGTCGGTGCGTGCCTCAAAATCGGCATTTCGCCCGTCGCCATCCGCGAAACGGTGTACGAGTGCGCGCCCTTTATCGGCTTCCCCAAAACGCTCAACGCCATCGCCGCGATGGACGAGGTGTTTGCTGTAAACGGCATTGCCCTTCCTTTGGAGAGCGGCGAAAAGGTGACGGAAGAGGACCGCTTTGCAAAGGGGCTCGCCCTGCAAAAGCCCGTGTACGGGGATGAAATAAAGGACCGCTACACATGGCTGCCCGAAGAATTTGCCGAGGCGGTGCCGCGCTTTCTGACTGAGCTCTGTTTTTCCGACTTCATGACGCGGAAAGGCTTGGATAAAAAAACGCGCGAGCTTCTGACCGTCGTCCTTCTGGCGGCGCTCGGCGGGGCGGAAGTGCAGGTGCGCTCCCACGTTGAGGGCGCGCTGAAGACGGGCAGCACGAAGGAAGAGATCGTCTGCGCGCTCGTCCACGCCATGCCGTATATGGGCGTCCCGCGCCTCTTTAACGCGCTCAATTGCTCCAAAGAGCTGTTATCCGAATAAATCGCACACGGGCTGTCCGCGCCTGTCTGCGAAGTTCCTGTTTCGGCTTTGCCTCGTCCCTCGCGGTGACGGCGACCGGGAAATAAATAAGCCCGTCGTTGCGATATCTCCTTGCAAGAAGTACAGCGGCAGGAAGAGAAAAGTCAATATAAACTAAAAACTTTTTCTGTATTTCAAGAAAGTTCTCAAAATTCAACAAGATGAATTTTCCGTGGAGCCGCAGCGGCTCAGCAAGCGCCTTATAAAAAAGACCGAGATCTACTATACGATCCCTATAACGAAAAGCCCTGACGTTGGTCAGGGCTTTTGCCTTGATAAGGGTATCACACGATCGCAGGGCATAAAATAACGCTTTCGGTTTATGATCGAAAAAACAAAAACAGCACACATGCATAGCGCGTGGTGCGATTTATGTTGTAAATATGATCCGCTCTACCCGTTTGTCGGACTTTGTTCATCATGGAGGGCGATCGGTAAAGGAAGAAGTCGGATCTGCTGCTTCATGTATAGGAAAGGGACGAATGTTTTATCGGTCAAAAAAGAAAAAGATGGATTATTCGGCATAGTTTTTAAGACCCTGTTGACAACCAAAAGAGGGGGAGGGTAGAATATAGGCAGAGAACAGATATGCTATATTTAAGAGGATGATAAGATGACTTTTTCTGTAGATGAATTCGGCGAAGAATATAAGTTCAGTATCGGGAAAGTCGGTTATGAACATTGTTCGCCCTCGAAAGGTCCCGTGTCGCGGGTGCGTCCCAAAAATGCGTGGCACTTTGTGCTGTTCGGCAGGGGGACGGTCATTACCGCAGACGGCAAGATGTATAAGATCAACCGCGGAGAGTCCTTCCT
>CALVPW010000068.1 GCA_944354085.1 uncultured Clostridia bacterium
TACGACCAGAACCAAGGTCCGCTTCTTGCGGCTGCCGTTATGTGCGTGCTTCCCGTCATCATCCTCTTCGCGATCTTCCAGCGCATGATCATCGGCTCGCTGATGCTCACGGGCTCCAAGGAGTAAGTATTTCGCGCTGTGTGCGCAGATCAAAAAAACAGGGCAGAAAAGCCCTGTTTTTTTCTTTGATCCTCGCCGCCCTTTCGGGGCGGCGCGCGCAACTCCCACCGCCCCTTACGGGGCACCTCCCTCAAAGAGGGAGGCAAGGGTGCTGCAAGCGTGCCCGCCATAGTCCTCGGCGCCCTCCTCGGAGGGAGCTGTCGAGCGCAAGCGAGACTGAGGGAGTTCTCGCCGCCCTTCGCAAGGCAAGTCTTTACGAAAAGTTCCTAAGATTTTTTGCAAACGGGCTTGAAAAGCGTGTAAAAATGCGGTATAATAATGGCGTATGGCACGGTGTGCCACAAAGGGGGAGCGTTTTGAAAAAGCGTTTGATCTCGATTGCGGCAGCGGCGGTCATGATCGCTTCCGCAGGGCTGTTGGGCGCGTGCAGCGGCATCCGCGAAAATGCCAGCGTGCACGATCCTTCCGTTTTTTACGACGAGGCGAGCAAGACCTACTACGCGTTCGGCTCGCATTTTGCCGTGGCGTCGAGCAAAGATCTCGTCAACTGGCATCAGGAGAGCCGCGACGGCGCCGAGGGGCAAAAGCTCCTGTACGGCACCGAGGATTGGCGGGAGATCGTCTCGCAGGGCGATTCCTTCGTGGGCGGCAACGAGAACACGTGGGCGCCCGACGTTGAATATCACAACGGCAAATACTATATGTATTATTCGCTGACGAGCGGCTTCGGGAGCGATAAGTCTGCCATCGGGCGCGTCTCGTCCGATTCCGTTTTAGGCCCTTACGGCGACGACCGCATCATCGTCTCGTACGCGACCACGCCCCTTCCCGAAACGGGGAGCAGACCCAACTGCATCGACCCCGAACTCTTCTACGACAAGGACGGCGGGCTGTGGATGGTGTACGGCTCCTTCTTCGGCGGGATCTTTATGCTCGAACTCGAGACCGAGGGGGAGAATTGGGGCATCCCCAAGCCCGATCAGGGATTCGGCAAGCGCGTGTGGGCGAACCCCGGCGAGGGGGCGGAAGGGCCCTTCGTCTTCTACCATCCCGAGACGGGGTACTACTATCTCATCGTGAGCTACGGCAGCCTTTCGAGCGATTACAACATGCGCGTGGCGCGCAGCAAATCGCCCGACGGACCCTACGAGGGGGTGCTCGGCGAGATGGACGTCGCCCTCTACACGAGCGGTACGTATAAACTCGCGGGCAACTATATCGTGGGCGACGCGCAGGGCTACGCCGCCATCGGGCATTGTTCGGTCGCCGAAAAGGACGGGGAGTATTTCATCGTGGCGCATTCCCGCCGTCAGGACGAGGCGACGGGCGGCGTGACGGGCGCGCACGAGATGTTCGTCGCCAAACTTCTCTTCAACAAGGACGGCTGGCCCGTGATGAGCCCCTGCCGCTATACGGGCGAAAAAACGCGCACGTTCACGGCGGAAGAGCTCGCGGGCACGTACGACGTCATCGTGCAGAACGCGTATACGTCGGCGGCTTTCGTGCAGTCGGAGGCGCTCTCCGCGGCGGACGGCAAGATCTTCCGCGGCGAAGCGGAGGCGGGCGCCGTCACCCTGACGGACGGCAAGTATGTGACGATCACGCTCGACGGCACCACGTACGAGGGGGTCGTCGCGGAATGCACGCAGACGTATGCGGGCGGCGGTAAGGTGGTCTGCATGAGCGCCGTATCGTACGGGAACGCATCAACGATCTGGCTGATCGGACAATAACAAAAGAAAAACGACGGGAGGAATGACCATGGCATTGCGCTATCCGAAAAATCCAAAATTCAACAAACTCAAAATGCGCTCGCCCGACTATCTTTCGTGGCAGGAAGGCTGCGCGCACGACCCCTCGCTGCTCGAGTGGGAGGGCAAGTATTACGTGTATTCGACGGATACGTTCGGCGCGCCGGGCGGCTATCAGATCCGCGTGAGCGACGATCTTCTGCATTGGGAATACGCGGGCGCGGCATTTGCGCTCGACGGCGTTGCGCCGCACTATAAAAAGGGCGAGGGGCGCGGCGCGTACGGCAATCTGCAGGCGGCGTACGATTGGTGCGTTACCGACCAAAAAGAGGTCGGCTACGGCATCTGCACCCGCACGGACGGGACCATGTCCTTCTGGGCGCCCCACTGCGTACGCGGAACGGACGGAAAATTCTGGCTGTATTTCTGTCTGACGGGGTATTTCGGCGGTTCCAAGTCGTGCATCGGGCTCGCCAAATCTGATTCGCCGATGGGCCCGTTCTCGTGCGAAGGGCTCATCGTGCAGTCGCCCGCG
Source organism: uncultured Clostridia bacterium (assembly GCA_944354085.1). Classification (GTDB taxonomy): domain Bacteria; phylum Bacillota; class Clostridia; order Christensenellales; family Borkfalkiaceae; genus Gallimonas. The sequence goes on from CALVPW010000068.1 coordinate 2,407, forward strand.
GGCTGGCGCACGCCCAACGCCATCGATCCGCAGGTGCTCTTCGCCGAAGATAAAATGTGGATGGTGTTCGGCTCGTTCGGCTTGGGGCTGTATCTCATCGAGCTCGATCCCGCCACGGGGCTCCGCAAAGACGGCGCCTCGTACGCCGATTACGCCGCGGGCAAAAAGACGTTCGCCGAGTATTACGGCACCCATCTTGCGAGCGGCTCGCTGGAAGGCGGCGTGCTCCACTATCAAAAGGACGTCCCCGTGCTCGAAAAAGGCAAGTGGACAAAGAAGAATTTCTATTATCTGATGTGCTCGTACGGGTCGCTCTCGTCGGCGTACAACATGCGCTGCGGCAGGAGCGAAACGCCGCAGGG
>CALVPW010000069.1 GCA_944354085.1 uncultured Clostridia bacterium
TACGCTTCGGAAAATAAAAAGGGCTTTTCCATCCTGCGCGAGGAGTTCGGGTTCGACGGCGCCGTCTATTCCGATTGGGAGGCGGTGCGCGACCGCACGGCGGCAGCCAAAGCGGGGCTGGATATCGAATTCCCCTTCAATCAGGCGAATTACGATAAGCTCGTCGAAGATTTTAAGGCGGGGCGCATCACGGAGGAGGAAGTGGACGCGTGCGCGGCGCGCGTGCTCGATCTTGTATACCGCGTGGAAGAACTGCGCAAATCGCGCAAAGTGCAGCGCTCGCCCGAGGAGCGCCGTGCCGTTGCGCGCCGCCTTGCCGAGGAGGGCATCGTCCTGATGAAGAACGACGGAACGCTCCCCCTCAAAAAGGGTACGAGCGTTGCGGTGAGCGGGGAGTTCGCCGTACCGGGGCGCTGCAGCCTCGTGGCGGGCGGCGGCTCTTCGATGGTGCGCGTGGACGGCGTCGTCTTCGATCTTCCCGCGCTTTTGCGCGAACGGACGGACGGGGAAGTCTTGTACGAGGCGGCGTTCTGGACGAAGGGCATCGTCTCCAACTGGCAAAAACCGCATAAAGCCTTTTTGAACGCCGCGCAGAGCGACGTTGCGGTCGTATGCGTCGGCACGGGGGCGGATATCGAGTTCGAGGGCGGCGACAGGGAGAGCATGCGCCTTTCCGCCGTACAGGAGAACATGATCTTGGAGACCGCCCGCCGCAACGCACATACCGTCGTCGTCCTGTTCGCGGGCAGTGCCGTCGATACGAGCGCATGGCAGGACGCGGTCTCCGCCATCGTCTTGGCGGGCTTCTGCGGCGAACAAGGCGGCGCGCCGCTTGCCGATATTTTGACGGGGCGCGTCTGCCCGAGCGGAAAACTTTCGGAGAGCTTCCCGCTCTGCTACGAGGATACGCCCGTGTTTGGCGTCTATAAGGATGCCTGCGTGGCGCGCTATCAGGAGGGGCTTGACGTCGGGTACCGTTATTACGATACATACGCCGTTCCCGTCGCCTTCCCGTTCGGGCACGGGCTGAGCTATGCTTGCTTCGCCTATTCCGATCTCAAAGTCGAATGTGGCGAAAAAGGCGTGCGGGTGCGGTTTTTTGTGGAAAACACGTCGGATACGGACGGCAAGGAGATCGTACAGCTGTATGTGCGCCCCGTGCAGACGTTCGTATATCGTCCCGAAAAAGAGCTCAAACGCTACGCAAAAGTATGCTTGAAGGCGGGCGAGAAAAAGGAAGTCTGTTTTGAACTTTCCCAAGATGCGTTTGCCTATTGGTCGACGGCGGTGGACGGCTGGCGCACGGACGACGGGCTGTACGAGCTCCTCGTCGGCGCGTCCTCGCGCGATATCCGCCTCACGGCAAAGATCGGGTGCGAGCGCGGCGGCTTTTTCCCGTGCGGGAGGAAATAACGGTGGATCGCGAATTTGATTTCCCGTCGATCGTCGGAAAATTTTGCGTCGGCGGGCGCTTTTCAGACTGCGTCCGTTACGGCGAGGGGCACATCAACGATACCTTCAAAGTGACGATGCGGGAGGATGCGGGGGAGACGCACTATATCTTACAGCGCATCAACCACCACCTCTTTTCCGACGTCGAAAAACTCATGCACAACATCGAGCTCGTCACCGCCTTCTGCCGCAAGAGCGTGCTTGCACGCGGCGGCGATCCCATGCGCGAGTGCCTCACGCTCATCCGCACCAAGCAGGATCGGGCGTACTACTTTGACGGCAGCGATTACTTCCGCATGTACGTCTTTATCGAAAACGCCACGACCTACCAGACGGTGCGCGATCCCAAAGATTTTTACGAGAGCGCGGTGGCGTTCGGCAATTTTGCCGCGCTGCTGGCGGATTTCGACGCCTCGCAGCTGTACGAAGTGCTGCCCGATTTCCACGATACCAAAGTGCGGTATCAAAATTTTCTTTCCGCCGTGGAGAAGGACGTGTGCGGGCGCAGAAGGCTGGTCGAGCGCGAGATCGCGTGGGTGAACGCGCACAAAGATCTTTGCGGCAAACTCGTGGACGCCGTCAAACAAGGGGAGATCCCGCTGCGCGTCACGCACAACGATACCAAGCTCAACAACGTGATGCTGGACGACGCAACGGGCAAGGGCATCGCCGTCATCGACCTCGATACCGTCATGCCGGGCAGCCTTTGCTACGACTTTGGCGACAGCATCCGTTTCGGCTGCAGCACGGCGGCGGAGGACGAACCCGATACGGGCAAAGTGCACTTTTCGCTCGATCTGTATCAGGTCTATCTCAAAGGCTATCTTTCGGCGGTGGGGAAGATCACGCCGCGGGAGAGGGAACTGCTCCCGTGGGGCGCCGTCCTCATGACGTACGAATGCGGGATGCGCTTTTTGACGGACTACCTCGAAGGCGACGTGTATTTCAGAACGCACCGTCCGCAGCACAACCTCGACCGTGCGCGCACGCAGTTCAAGCTGGTAGACGATATGCTCGCGTGTTTTTCCGAGATGCAGGCGCTCGCATGATCTTGGAAGAGGACAAAACGTATTATCTGCACGAGAACGTGACGGGCGAAGAGGACCTTAGATGCCGTTTCCGCTTTCGGCTTTTTAAGGACGCGGCGGAATTTTTCTTTGACGTCAAAGACGATGCGCTCGTCAGCCCGTTCACGGCGGATAACGAGGATATCTGGCAGGGCGACGCGGTCGAGGTGTTTCTCTCGCCGAACGGGGATAAAAAGCACTATTACGAGCTGGAAGTCTCGCCCTTTTGCGTGCGCTTTTGGGGCAGGATCTCCAATCCCGACGGAAAAACGCCGCGCCTCAAAAAGCTCCCGCCTCCCTTTTTTGCAGAGGCGTCGCGCACGGAGGAGGGGTATGCGGTGTATATCCGTCTGCCGCTTTCCGCCCTTAAAAAGTTTGACCGCAGCCGATTTTGCATGAACGCTTTCCGCATCGACGCGGCGGAAGACGGAACGCAGAAATTGTACGCGCTCCATCCCACGCGCTGCGGAAGTTTTCATAGACCCGCATATTTTATCGGACAAAAGGAGGAGAGATCGTGAAGATCGTCGTTACAAAAGATTACGAGGAACTGTCCGCCAAGGCGGCAAAGATCATGCTGGACGTGGTGAAAGAGGACCCGTACGCCGTTTTGGGGCTCGCCACGGGCACGACGCCGCTCGGGCTGTACGGGCACATGATCAAAGACCGCGAAAAAAACGGCACGTCTTACGCGCACGTCCGCACCGTCAACCTCGACGAGTACCAAGGACTGCCCCGCACGCACGCGCAGAGCTATGCGTATTTCATGCGCAAGAACCTCTTCGAAGGCTTGAAGATCGATCCCGAGAACACGAATATCGAGAACGGCATGGCTGCGGACGAGGAAAAGGAATGCGCCCGCTACGACGCGCTTTTGGAGCGGCTCCCGCGCGATATCCAGCTTTTGGGGCTGGGGAGCAACGGGCACGTCGCTTTCAACGAACCGGGGACTCCGTTTTCAAGCGGCACGCACGTCGTCACGCTTGCCGAAAGCACCGTCAAAGACAACGCGAGATTGTTTTCGGATATTTCCGAGGTGCCGAGGAAGGCGTTCACGATGGGTATCCGTCAGATCATGCAGGCGAAAAAGATCCTCATTCTGGCGAGCGGGGCGAACAAGGCGGACGCCGTCTTCAAGATGGTGAAAGGGGAAGTGACCGAGCAGGTCCCCGCGTCCGTCCTGCAGCTGCATCCCGACTGCATCCTCATCGCAGATAAGGAGGCGGCGGCAAAGTTATGAGTTATTATATCGGGATCGACCTCGGCGGCACGTTCATCAAGTTCGGTGCGGTGGACGCGGCGGGGAACATCCTCAAAAAACACAAGATCCCCACGCCCGAGGGGTGCGGATACGAGGCGACCGTGTCCGCGATGGCAGAGGCTGTCAGGACGCTGATCGCAGACATGGGTATGCCGAAAGCCGTCGGGATCGGGAGCCCGGGGGTCATCGACGGTGCGCGCGGCATGCTTGTCACGGGCGGGAACCTCGGCTGGGAAAACAAGACGCTTGCCGCAGATCTTGGCGCGGCGGCGGGCGTGCCCGTCGCGCTCTGCAACGACGCGAACGCCGCGGCGTACGGGGAGTATGCCTGCGGCGCGGGGAAAGAATACGCGAGCGTGGTGCTCATCACGCTCGGAACGGGCGTCGGGAGCGGCATCATCCTCGGCGGCAAGCTGTTCACGGGCGAGGGCGGTGCGGGCGCGGAGCTCGGGCACACCGTCATCCGTACGGGCGGAGAAAAATGTTCGTGCGGCAGGCGGGGATGCTTCGAGGCGTACGCTTCGGCGTCGGCGCTCGTGCGGCAGACCAAAGCGGCGATGATCGCCCATCCCGAGAGCAAGATGTGGGAGCTTTGCAGGGGAAGCGCCGATGCGGCGGACGGCAGAACGGCGTTCGACGGGATGCGGCAAAAGGATAAGACCGCGCAGAAGGTGGTGGAAAAATACCTCACCTATCTTGCGGAGGGCGTCGCCAACGTGGTGAACGCGTTCCGCCCGCAGGCGGTGCTCTTAGGGGGCGGGATCAGCGCGGAAGGGGCGTTCATCACCGAGCCCCTTCAGCGCAAAGTGGATGCCCTCGTGCTGGGCGGCGGAAGGTACGCTCCCGTCGCGATCAAAACGGCGACCCTGAAAAACGACGCGGGGCTCGTCGGTGCGGCAATGTACGCAAAGGAGACGGTATGATCTATATCCCTGACGGTATGAAAGAAGAAGCGGCGCTTTCCCGTACGACGCATATGGCGATCTCGGCGCATCAGGACGACGTCGAGTTCATGGCGTACGCGCCCGTCGCGGCGTGTTTCGGCAAGACGGACGCGTGGTTTGGCGCGGTGATCGTGACGGACGGCGCGGGGAGCCCCAGGAGCGGACTTTACGCAAACTATACCGACGAACAAATGAAAGCGGTGCGCGTCGTGGAACAAAAAAAGGCGGCTTTCGTCGGCGAATACAGCTTTCTCGCCATGCTCTCGCAGCCTTCCCGCGCGGTCAAGGATGCGGGGAACGAGGCGATCGCCGCGGAACTTGCCGACCTCATCAAAAGGGCGCATCCCAAATATTTGTATACGCACAATCTTGCCGATAAGCACGAGACGCACGTGGCGACGGCGCTCAAAGTCATTGCCGCGCTGCGGCGGCTCTCGCCAAAGGACCGTCCCGAAAAGGTGTACGGCTGCGAAGTCTGGCGCGACCTCGATTGGATGAACGACGAGGAGAAGGTCTATCTCGACTGCGGACCGCACCCCAATCTCATGCGTGCGCTCTCCGCGGTGTTCGACAGCCAGATCGCAGGCGGCAAGCGGTACGATCTTGCGGCGGAGGGGAGGCGGCTTGCCAACGCCACGTTTTCCGCAAGCCACGCGTGCGACACCTATTCTGCGCTCAATTACGCCATGGATCTGACGCCTTTGATGGATGCGGATACAGATATCGGCGGCTATGTCGCGGGGTATATCGACCGCTTCAAGGCGCAGGTCAATAAGACCATCGGTAAATTTTTGTGAGGCGTACGTCGCCGTAAACGCAAAGGATAAGCCGACGGGCATCTGCTGTGTCAGATGCCAGTCGGCTTTCGCATCAAAAAATAATACGAACCCTACAACAGAGTTCGTATTATTTACACATGGCGCAGAGAAGAGGATTCGAACCTCCGGACGAGTCACCCCCGTCACACGATTTCCAATCGTGCTCCTTAAACCACTCAGACATCTCTGCAAAGCCTTGTAA
>CALVPW010000070.1 GCA_944354085.1 uncultured Clostridia bacterium
CCTTCCGCGATTCTTCCGCCGTTGCGTTTTTGGAACTTGCCGACGGGACGAGCTTTTCCCGTTTGCAGGTCGTCGTCGATAAGAACGCCGTGCGGCTCGATCCAGAATGCACCAAGTGCGGCGCCGCCGTCTGCGTGAAGGGCGCCGTCGTCAAGGCGTTCAAAGGGGAGGGCGCCGAGCTCAATGCGGCGGAAGTGCGCCTGCTCGGCAGATGCCCCGTAGAATATCCCATCCAGAAGAAGCGCACATCGCTCGAATTTTTGCGCACCATCCCGCATCTGAGACTGCGCACGAACACCTTTACCGCCGTGTTCCGCGTGCGGAGCGTGGCGGCGCAGACGATCCATCGCTATTTTCACGACAGGAGATATTACTATATCAACACGCCGCTCATCACGGCGAGCGACTGCGAGGGCGCGGGGGAGATGTTCCGCGTGACCACGCAGCCGTGGAACGCCGCCTGCAAGAGCGAAGCGGCGTATTACAAGAACGACTTTTTCGGACAGAAGGCAGGGCTCTCCGTTTCGGGGCAGCTCGAGGGCGAAGTCGCCGCAACGGCGTTGGGGCGCATCTATACCTTCGGCCCGTCTTTCCGCGCCGAAAATTCCAACACGACGCGCCATCTTGCAGAGTTCTGGCACGTCGAGCCCGAGATCGCCTTTGCCGAACTTCCCGACGTGATGGAGATCGCGGAGGATATGATCAAGCACGTCATCCGCACCGTGATGGAAGAGTGCCCCGAGGAGCTGGATTTCTTTGAAAAGTTCATGGAAAAGGGGCTCAAAGAAAAACTCACCAACGTGGCGGAGAGCAAGTTTGCCGTGCTCGATTATACGGACGCCATCGCGCTGCTGCAAAAGGCAGACGCCGCTTTCCAATATCCCGTGGAATGGGGATGCGATCTTCAGACGGAGCACGAGCGCTATATCACCGAGCAGGTCTTCAAAAAGCCCGTGTTCGTCATCAACTATCCCAAGGAGATCAAATCCTTTTATATGAAGCAGAACGCGGACGGCAAGACGGTCGCCGCCACCGACCTTTTGGTCCCCGGCATCGGCGAGATCATCGGCGGGAGCGAACGCGAAGCCGATCCCGAAAAGCTGCTTTCCGCCATGCGGGCGCGGGGGATGGATATCGCCGCGTACAAGCAATATCTCGACCTGCGCACCTTCGGCACGGTGCCGCACGGCGGGTTCGGGCTCGGGTTCGAACGCTTCGTCATGTATCTGACGGGCATGGAGAACATCCGCGACGTCACGCTCTTCCCCCGTTCCGTGAACAATATCATGTGAGATGAAAAATTCGTCCCGCCCCCTTGCATCGGGGGGCGGGACGTGTTATAATGAGGGCATGAAAACGCTCGTCATGTGTTGTGATTACGGCGTGGACGACGCCGCCGCCACGGTGGATATGCTCATGCACGCCGCGGCGGACGCATACGACGGCGCGGCGCTCGTCGCCATTGCGGGGAACGTTCCCGCCGCCGTTTCGCTCGCGAATGCCAAAAAGCTCGTGGCGCACCTTCCCTTCCGCACGGTGCCCGTCACCGTCGTGGATACCACGCGGGAGGTGCAGCCCGCGGAATTCCTCAAACATATCCACGGGAACGACGGGATGGGGGATCTCTTTGCGGACGATCGCGGTTTTTGCGCACCCGTCGTCCCCTTTTCCGCGTGGCTGGAAACGCTTCCCGCCGCCTACGATCTTCTCAGCCTCGGCCCTGCAACGCTGGTGCCGCGCATTTTGGCGCGGGGCGGGGTGGAGCGCCTCGTCCTGATGGGCGGGAACATCGCGGAGACGCCGAACTATCACGGGTACGAATTTAATCACGCGCTCGACCGCGCGGCGTTTTCCGCCGTCACGCAAAACTTTTTGCACGTCGCGGCTACGATGGATACCTGCCGCCATCCGCGCTTGAATGTGCAGCCGCTCGCAGTCGAGGGGGAGGGACTGATGGCGCGCATCGTGCGGCGCGCGCAGGCGATGACGCATGTCTCGGGCGAAAAGGGGTGCTATCTTTGGGACGATATCGCGGCAAAAGTTTTGCGCCATCCCGAATGGTTCGCACTGCGCGAGAGGACCGACCGCGACGGCAACGTGCTCACGGTGGCGGAATATACGCATACGGAGCCCTATTTGAAGATCATGGAGCAATGATCGGTAAAGCAAAAAAGCGCCCGCGGGGCGCTTTTATTTTATACCTGCGGCGCGTAAAAGAGCTCCCGCCGCAGGCGGGAGCTCTTTTAAGGAGAAGCAACGATGGTTATGCGTTGATGTTCTTTTGCTTTTCGTTGACGAAAGGCGTGTTGTACAGCGCGTCGGGATCGAGTTCGAAGAGGGGCTTGCCGTCTTCGGCGAACTTGACCTTGAGAACGTGCGCGTGGCGGTTATGGTCGTTGAGCGGGTCGCCGTGGATCTTCTCGTAATTGCGGAAGTGCAGCAGCGTGAGCACCTCGTCCTCTTCGCCGCGGACGAAGCAGTTGTGCCCGGGGCCGTACACTTTGAGCTTCTCGTCCGTTTTGAGGACGGGCCAGCGCTCCTTTTTCCACGAACGGGGATCGAGCAGATCGTCGTTCTCGTCGGCGCACAGCATGCCCATGCAATAGCATGCGCCCGTGGCGGAAGCCGAATAGGTGAGGTAGATCTTACCCTTCGTTTCGGGGCATTTGAGCACGGAGGGACCTTCGTTGACCCAGAAACCTCCGTCACGCTCCCAATCGTAGTCGGGCGAGGTGATGCGCGTGAACACCGTTTTGAGTTTGGTGGGCGTTTCGAGCTCGGCGATGAGCAGGTCGGAAATGGGCTTTTCGGCGCGTTCGCAGCCGAATTTCTGCGCCCAGACCGCATACCATCTGCCGCGGTGCTCGAATACCGTCATATCCAGCGAAAAATCGGTGAACGGATAGGGATCGTTTTTGGCGGGCTTCATGGGAACGGGCTCAGCCTCCCATGCGTCCTTCATCGGGTCGCTGCCCTTGCAGACGAGCGCGTAGGGGC
>CALVPW010000071.1 GCA_944354085.1 uncultured Clostridia bacterium
CTGCTCCTCCGAGGGGGGAGCGGTCGTGGGGCGGCGCGCCTGAGCGAGTTCTCGGCGCCCTCCTTGGAGGGAGCTGGCGAGCGTGAGCGAGACTGAGGGAGTTACTCCCACCGCCCCTTGCGGGGCACCTCCCTCACAGAGGGAGGCAAGGGTGTTGTGTGCGCGCCCGCCGTCTCCTTGGCGCCCTCCTTGGAGGGAGCTGTCGAGCGTGAGCGAGACTGAGGGCGATACTCCCACCGCCCCCTATGGGGCACCGCCCTCACGGAGGGAGGCAAGAACTCCGCCTCAGCCCTTGGCGCCCTCCTTGGAGGGAGCTGTCGAGCGTAAGCGAGACTGAGGGAGCTACTCCCACCGTCTGCGCGGCTGCGCCGCGCAGCCACCTCCCTCATGGCGGGAGGCAAGGGTGTTGTGTGCAACGCACGCCTCAGACCTTGGCGCCCTCCTTGGAGGGAGCTGGCGAGCGTGAGCGAGACTGAGGGAGTTCTCGGCGCCCTCCTTGGAGGGAGCCGGCGCGAGGAGCATGGCGACGAGCGACTGAGGGAGTTACTCCCACCGTCTGCGCGGCTGCGTCGCGCAGCCACCTCCCTCATGGAGGGAGGCAAGAACTCCCACCGCCCCTTACGGGGCACCTCCCTCATGGAGGGAGGCGAGAACTCCCACCGCCCCTTGCGGGGCACCTCTCTCATAGAGGGAGGCAAGGGTGTTGTGTGCAGCGCCCAAAATAAGCAAAAAGCCTGCTCATGCGAGCAGGCTTTTTACATTGCTTGTTTTTATACAGAGCTTTTTTGACCGAACTGCCGATCAATACTCGTAGCTTTGCGCAACAGTAGAAACAGACTCGACCGTAGCGGCGTCGGGACCGATCCAAAGATCCATGTTCGTGACCGCACTGCCGACCGTCAGGTACTGCGTTGCGCTCTTCGTCGGTTCTTTGCTCAGATCTGCATCTTTTTCCCAAACATCGAGCGTGACCGTAAACGTATCATCGGCTGCCCATACAACGGTCAATTTCCACGTATATCCCGTTTTGTCCGTCGTAAACGCAGCGAGCGTTTCGTTGATCGTGTGTCCGGCTGCCACGGCAAAATTGTCATCCTTGATCCCATCCAAAATAAACAAGTTGCCTTGGAAGAACAGAGATTCGCCTGATTTACCGTTCGTAAAGATCCTCGTAACGAAGCCCGACCAATCTGCGGTATTCGTATTGCTTGCAAACTTCGCGGTAAACGTGAACGTGGAATTCTTATACAGACTGTAATGAACGCTTCCGTTGCCCCAGCCTACATTCATCTCAGTGAGCTGTTCCTGCGTGTAATCAGTCTTATTCTCGACCAATTTGCCGCCGCATACGGAACAAACATCGCCGACCGCCGCTACGTTTTCGTGCGAGCAAGGCTTTCCGCACACTTCGCAAGCGCCGTTGACATAGGTATGCTCGGTATGCGAAGGATCGACCTGACCGCAGCCGCTCACGATGCACTGTCCCTTATTATAGACATGAGTGTGATCGGGATCAAGATAACCGCAGACCGTGCAGTGACCGTAGCCGTGATCGCCGCCGACGCTCGGATCCGTACCCCATACGTGCACCGTGGGATATGCAGCCTTCTCGGCAAGGTAGTTCTGATAGCGCGTGGCGACCGCAGCGTCGTCGAGCGCGCCCACCTGCACGATGAGGTCTTCCGACTGCATGTTCTGCACCGTCGTCAGGACGCCGCCGTGCTCGGCAAGCGACAGCACGAGGCTGACAAAGTCGGCGACCGTGCCGCTGCCCATTTCGGCAGAGGATGCATACGTGATCGCGCGTTCGCCGTTCACGTAGAAGATAACGCCCTCTTCGGGATCGATGACGATCGTCGCATATGCAGAGACGCCCGTGTACGGCGTGACCGTAAAGCCCTCTTCCGTCGTAGCGCCGATCGCGGGATACAGGTTGGATCCGACAAGTTTGGCGCGCAGTTCTTTTTCGGCATCCGTCAAGCCATCTTCGCTGATCGTCCACGCATCGAGGTTGGGCATTGCGATGTTCAAGCCGCCCAGCTTCGTCTTGACGGCGATCGCCGCCCAGTCTGCGCTCAGGGATCCAGCTGCGGAGACGCTCTTCGACCAGAAGGAGACGGTGAGACCGTTCTTGGAGGCGTCTTTCAAAGCGCCCGTATCGAAGCCGCCCGCAAAATCGTTCGTAGGCGCTTCGCTGTACAGCGCGCCGCACTCCGAGCAGCGATAATAGCCGCCGTGCCCGTCTTCGCCGCCGACACGCACCCAAAGGTGCGTGGGCTGCATCTGCGCATGTGCGTAGAAGACGACTTCTTCGCCCTCTTTCACGGGTACGCCCGCAACGCCCATCGTATCGCACGTAGGCGCGACCACGTTCGTCTTTTCGCCCGTGACGGTGAAAAGTTCCAGCGTCGTCGCGGCAGCTTTCACAAACTCGCCGCTGTTCTCGTCGTATTCGGCGGGCGTATACGTGACTTTGTACACGTTCTCGACGCCGTTTGCGATGACTTCGAAATAGTAGCTGTACGTCTCGTTCGGGGAACCCGAAACGCCGTACACCGTGGCGCCGACGGCGCCCGAAGCGACCCAGCCGCGGTCGCAGTCGCGGTCCATGTTCGCGGAACCGAGCACGCTGACCGTTCCCGAGAACGCTGCGTTGCCCGCTACGGCAGCATCGTCATAGGAGACTGCGCCGTCCTTCATGCCGATCGCCGCGTTGAAACGCATCTGCGAGATCATCGTCGCGGTCGTCGCGGCGCCTGCGTTCACGTTGAACTCGAAGGAAGGAACGTCAACGGCGTTATCCGTCACGTTGGCGTATGCATCGCCCATCCCGAGCACCACATAGTAGACGTTCGTCGCGTTGGCGTTGAACCAGACGTCCGTCCCGTCGATCTCGATGACGGCGCCGACGGTGCCCTCGCCTTCGACGGGCGCGCCGTAGTACACCGTATCGGTGAGTTTGACGCCGTTATAGGTGAGACCGAGCGCAAAATATCCGCCGTTTCCGCTCGGCATGGCGGGAACGTGATAGGTGACGGTGAGCGTCGTGCCGCCCTCGTAGCCCGCGATCGAGCCGTCGACGGGGACACCGCCCAGACCGTTGTGGTTTGTGAAGGAATCCTTGTCCTCGTCCCACTTGAACGCGCTGCGGCTGAGCGGCTGCGTCGTCGTCCCGACGGAAAGCGACGCAAAGCCGTGATCGGCGCGGGCGTCCTCGATGGAGAGCCCGGGGAGCGTATAGGTGACGGTCACGTCGCCGCCCTTGTTGAGCGGGAGCATCCCGTTCGCGTCCACGCCCTCGACTGCCGACGAGAATGCGGGCAGCGTGAGCCCCGAAAGGTCGAAGAAGACGGGGGTCGACTGGATGCCGTTCAGCGTGACGCCCTTGGAGATGACGTTCTGATTCAGATAGACGAGCACGTCGACATAAGCGCCGTTCCCGCCGCGCGTCGCGAACACATAGCCGCTCTGCGCTTCGCCCACCGAAGGCGTCCCGAAGCGCTTGCCGTCCTGCGCATACAGGCGGAGCGCCACGAAGGACGAATAGTCTTTGACGCCGTACGCCGCGGGGATGCGGTCGGGCACGCCCGTGATGGCGACGGAGACCGCCGCCGCGCTGTTCGCGGTGCCTGCGGCATACGTCAGTTCGCCGTATGCGAGCATGTTCTCGATCTCGTTGAGATATGCGTTCCCGTCCTTGACGATGCGAACGGGCTGCACGTCGTCCACGCTGTTGGGCGCGATCTCGGCGAGGAAGTTGGAATAGCCGACGTTGAGGTACGCATAGCGCGCCGAGCCGCCGACGATGGTGCGGATACGGAAGAACCTCCACGCGGAGGAGAGCGGCGTTTCCGCCGTCACTTCCGTCCAGCTTTCCGTTGCGGTATCTGCCTGCGCGGCTTCTGCCGTCGTCTCGCTGCCCACGTACGCCTGCACCGTGTAATCGGTGGTGTACTCGTATGCGGTGGGCGCGCTCTCGAAGGCGATGCGGACGGAGAGCTCGTCAAGGTTGAGCGATTCCCCTTCCACATACGTACGCTTTGCGCCTGCGGCAAGTTCCGCCGTCGCCGCAGCGAGGCGGTCGCTCTCCACGGCGGAGATGGAGGTGAACTCCATGTTGATATACTCGCCGTGCAAAACGGTATCAAAGGTATAGTCCGCCATCGAATCGGGCACGCGCACGTAGCTCACGAGGCTGGTGCCCATCGAATCGTTGCGGTTGGTCATCACGATCACGTTGTCCTCGCGGAATTCCCAGCTGAGCGTGATGTTCTGTTTGGTCTGATAGTCGAGCGTGTAAAGCTGCGTACCCGTCGAATAGGTGTACCACTCCTTCCACTCGTCTGCCGACGAAGGCATCTTGTTGGGATCGTACCCCGCGACCGCCGCATTGAGCGTCGCGCCGGGCACCGTACCGTAGTTGTACGTTTCCGCCGCGCCGCCCGCAAAGCCCGCGAGCAGACGGGGCGACTCGCCGATGCCGTTCAAAAGCAGCCAGCCGTCGTTACGGACGAGCACGGAAGCCCCGCCCGAGAACGCCGCCGTCGAATAGGAAGAAGCCATCGTCGTGGGATCGAATTCGCGCATCGCAAAGCCCAGCACGGGATAGAACCACGTGTTGGAGGACGCCGAACCCGCTTCGGAAGCCATCGACTGCGCCGTACCCGTGACGGACAGCGTCATGCCCTTTCTGAGCTTGCCGACCGAATAGGTGGGAACTTCCACGTTCACGCCGTTCTGATCCACCGTGCCGAAAGGCTTGATGAGCCCGTCGGGATCCGTCGTGCTCTCGGCGGAAGGACCGTTGTGGAACGCGTCGTAATTGAGCACCACGGGCGTTTCGAACGTCGTGGTCGATTCGCTCTTTCCGCAATGCTTGCAGACCGCGAGCCCGTTCTCGTCGGGTTCGCCGAAATCGTGCCCGATGACGACGTTGAGCTCGATGGAGAGCTTATCGGGATTGTTCTTTTCGGGCGTGAGCGTCGCCGTGTAATTGCCGACGGCGCCCCAGGTGATGCCCGAAACGTCGTACGAGCAGTCCGCCCCCGTGATAAAATTGCGCGACTCGTCGGCATATACGCGCAAAGGCAGCTCTGCGACCGCCTCCTCGAACGCCGCCGTGCCGCCCTTTTCGTCCGCCGCCTCGGCGTCCGTGAGCGTGATGGAATCGCTCCCGCCGAAGCGGATGCGCTCGATCGTGTACTCGTCGGATGCGCAGGCGGTCAGGCCCAGCGTCATTGCCATGGAAAAGGCTAAAATCAATGCGATTTTTAACTTTTTCATGCTGTCTTCCGTCCTCCCCCTGAAATTTCAACTATAGTTTTCCACAATGGATACACTGATATGATAATTCTACACCAAATTTTTTATGATGTCAATATATTTTGGGAAAAAATCACAACATCTTTTTGCACAACGAACACTTTTTGCGCGCTCCGCGTGTACTTATTTTTCATCTCCCGTACATGAAAAGCCCCCCGCGGCGGCGGGGAGCTTTTACGGCGCGCTCAATCGACGGGCGCGAGATGTTTGAGGGAAACGTCGAGGATGGGCGCGCTGTGCGTGAGCGCGCCCGAGGAGATGTAATCCACCCCCAGCCGCACGTACGTTGCGAGGTTCTCGCGCGTGACGTTGCCCGAGATCTCTGTTTTGGCACGCCCTTTTGCGAGACGGACCGCCTCTTCGAGCGCTTCGCCCTTCATATTGTCGAGCATCACGATATCCGCGCCCGCGTCGAGCGCCTCTTTGAGTTCCTCCACGCTCTCGACCTCCACCTCGATCTTGCGCACGAAGGGCGCGTATGCCCGCGCGCGTTCGACGGCGTTTTTGATCCCGCCCGCCGCGCCGATGTGGTTGTCCTTTAAGAGCACGCCGTCCGAGAGATTGAAGCGGTGGTTGCAGCCGCCGCCCACCGTGACGGCGTATTTTTCCATGCTCCGCAAAAGCGGCGTCGTTTTGCGGGTATCGAGGAGCACCGTCTTTGTGCCTTCGAGCAGCTTTGCCGCCGCCCGCGTATACGTTGCGATGCCGCTCATGCGCTGCAAAAAGTTGAGCGCCGTGCGCTCGGCGGAGAGGATGGCGCGCATATCGCCCGTGACTTCGGCAAGGAGATCGCCCTTGTGCACCTCGTCGCCGTCCGCCGCGTGCAGCGTCACCTGCGCGCCCGCGTCGAGCAGCGAGAAGGTGCGGGCAAAGACGCCCAGCCCCGCCACG
Organism: uncultured Clostridia bacterium; assembly: GCA_944354085.1. Lineage (GTDB taxonomy): Bacteria > Bacillota > Clostridia > Christensenellales > Borkfalkiaceae > Gallimonas. The sequence goes on from CALVPW010000071.1 coordinate 6,214, forward strand.
ACACCCTCCGCCTTGGCGATGAGGTCGGCGTGCCCGCGCGCGCCTTCGGCGACGACGGCGTTGGCGGAAACGTCCTCCCACGGGATATCTTCACGCAGGGCGGCGAGGATGAGCTCGTCCCAATGCAGCGTTTGCGTTACTTTACTTGCGTTCACGATGGATCTCCTTTCTGACGCGGGCTTTGCGCGCCCGCTCGATGGTTTTTACGTCGTATGCGGCGGGGTCGAACGCCGCCTCTCCCTTTGCGGGGCCCGTACGGACGATATCTTCCGCCGCCCGCGCCGCAAAGATGAGCGCTTCGAGCAGCGAGTTGGAGGCGAGACGGTTCCTGCCGTGCACGCCGTTGCAGCACGTTTCGCCCACGGCGTAAAGGTGCGGCATCGTCGTCCGACCGAACAGCGAACTGCGGATCCCGCCCATAAAATAGTGCTGCGCGGGCACGACGGGGATGGGTTCGGAAAAGACGTCGTACCCTTCCTTGCGGCAATGTTCGACGATGCCCGGGAAATGCTGACGGAGCGTTTCGGCGCCGCCCTCGACCGTTCTCAGATCCAGCCGCACGTGATCGCTCCCCTCCTTGCGCATCTGTTCGTAGATCGCCGCGGTGACGACGTCGCGCGGGAGCAGCTCGTCCACGAACCGCCGCCCTTCGCGGTCGATGAGGTGCGCGCCTTCCCCGCGGACGGATTCCGAGATGAGGAAGCTCCGCCCGTGCCCCGTGGTGTACAGGCTGGTCGGGTGGAACTGCACGTAATCGGCATGATCGACGGCGATCGCGTGTTCGAGGCAGACGCCCACGCCGTCCCCCGTCAGGATACGGAAGTTGGTGGAGTGCGGGAACAGCCCGCCCACGCCGCCCGTCGCGAGCACGGTATTGCCCGCGCGCACGGCGTATACGCCGCCCGTCGCATTCTCGCAGAGCACCGCCCCAAGGCAGTTCTCCCCGTCCTCCGAGAGCAGCAGATCGATCATCGTCGTGTGCGGCCGCAGCTCCACGTTGGGGCATTTTTGCACCGCCTTCAAAAGATGCGACGTGATCTCCTTGCCCGTACAGTCGGCATGAAAGAGGATGCGCGGGCGCGAATGCGCCCCCTCCCGCGTGAAGCGCAGCTCTCCGTTCCCGTCGCGCGCGAAACGCACGCCGAAGCCGATGAGCTCTTCGATGGTCTTGCGGGAATTTTCGATCATGCAGCGCACGGTGAACGGGTTGTTCTCGTAATGCCCCGCGCGCATGGTATCTTCGAAATAACTCTGGTAGTCGCCCTTGTCGCGCAGCACGCAGATCCCGCCCTGCGCCAAAAAGGAATCGCTCTCTTTGAGCCCCCCTTTGCACACGACGAGCACGCGCGTCTCTTTGGGCAGGTGCAGCGCGCAGTTGAGCCCCGCCACGCCCGCGCCCACGATGAGGACGTCGTACGATCGCATATCCATAATTGCCTCCCTCCCTCGGCTCAGGCGCCGAGTTCGAGCATCCGTTCGAGCGCGATGCGCGCTTTTTGTGCGATCTCTTCGGGAACGGATACCTCCGTCCCGCCGCCCGCAAAGACGGCTTCGAGCGCCGCGGGCGTGATCTTTTTCATGTCCGCGCAGACAAAGCTCTCGCGCGTGACGAAAAATTCTTTCCCGGGACAGCGGCGGCGCAGCTCATACAGCGTGCCCGCCTCCGTGCCCACCAAAAACGACCGCGCGCGGGACTGCTCGGCAAAGGCGATGATGCCCGCGGTCGAACCGATATACGCCGCCTCGCGGCACACCGCCGCCGGACATTCGGGATGCGCCAAAAAGAGCGCGCCCGGATGCGCCTCCTTGGCGCGGCGCACTTCCTCCAACGTCGTGGCGTTGTGGATGGGACAGCACCCCCAGCCGAGATAAAACGTCTTTTCGGGCAGCTGCGACGCGACGTACGCGCCCAGATTTTTATCGGGGATGAAATAGATGTTCTTTTGCGGCATGCGGGAGACGACTTTCACCGCATTGGAGCTCGTCACGATGACGTCGGACAGCGCTTTGAGGCGCGCCGACGAATTGACGTATGTAACGACGGCAAGATCGGGGATGCGCTCTTTGAGGCGCAGGATATCCGCATCCGCCGCCATATCCGCCATGGCGCAGTGCGCGTCCTCAACGGGCAGGACGACCTTTTTTTCGGGACAGAGGATCTTGGCGCTCTCCCCCATGAAGCTCACGCCGCAAAAGACGATGACGGGCTTATCGCTCTCCTTTGCCTTGCGGGCGAGCGCGAAGCTGTCCCCCACGAAATCTGCCGCCGCCTGCACGGCATCGGGTACGTAATAGTGCGCAAGGACGAGCGCGTCCTCGCGGCGGATGCTTTCTCCCATAAGCGTTGCCCCTTTCTCCACAAGTTCTTCCGTCCCGCAGCCGCGGGACGATGCGTGCTGATCGGTATCGTTCGCCGATCGTTATAAGTATAGACAAAACCGCGCGGCTTGTCAAGCCGCTGCGGCACGATACGCTCTTTCAGCTGCGGAGCAGCCTGAGATATTCGGGGATCTCTTTGAGTTCCGTCCCCACCTGATACGCAAAATACGCGCCGAGAAGGCGCACCGCCCGCACGATGCCGTCCTGCGTCGCCTCTCCCTCTCCCGCGAGCGCGCGCACCGCCGCAAACGTGCTCCCGCTCGCAGGCGTGCCCTCGGGAAAACAGCCGTCGCAGAAAAACGCGCCCGTCGCAAAATCAAAGCGCATCCTGCCCGAAGGGAGCCTGCCGCACACGGGGCACGCCCCCGCCGAAACGGGATATCCCGCAAAGGCGAGCGCCTCCGTCAAAAAACGGGGCACCGCGCACGCGTCCCCCTGCGAGATGCCTTCGAGCGCGGTGACGGCGGAAACGAGCAGCCGCCCGCTCTCCATCCCCTCGAGCGCGACGGCGTCGGCGGCGGAGAGCACGAGCGCGCCCGCATAGTAGGCGGTCACGTCCTCGCGGAGCGCATAAAACCCGTCGTGCAGGGCGGCGGAGACGACGGTATTGCGTCCGCCGCGCGCGGCGAGCACGTACTCGGCAAAACAAAAGGGCTGGGCGGCGAACCGCAGCTTCGCCCCCGCCCTGCGCACCCCTTTGAGCGCCGCGCCGATCTTGCCGCGTTCCGCCGTGAGGAGCGTTACCATCCTGTCGTATTCGCCGTAGTCCGCCGTCCTGAGGACGAGCGCGTCCGTTTTGCTCTCCATGCCCGCCCTCCCGCGGTCATTTTTTCAGCTGCTGATACAACATGTAATAGGTGAGACTGCCCGTCTCTTCGAACAGCTCCCACGCGAGTTCCGCCGCGTCTTTTTCGTCCTTTTCCCGCATATCTCCCTCCGAAAAGAGTATGCGGAGGGTGGACGCGGGTTATACCTCTTCGCCGTAGCCGAACTCTTTGAGATAGCGCGCGCTGTCCCGCCAGTCCTCGCGCACCTTGACATATACGGTGAGGAACACCTTCCCGCCCAAAAACTTTTCCATGTCCTTGCGGGCGAAGGAGGCGACCTCTTTGAGCGCTTTGCCCTGCCTGCCGATGAGGATGGCTTTGTGGTTGGGCTTTTCGCAGACGATATCGAGATCGATCTCCCACACGCCGTCCTCCCGCTTTTGGAACTTGTTCGTGACGATCGCCACGCCGTGCGGGATCTCCTCCTCGTATTTGAGCAGGATCTTCTCGCGCAAGAGCTCCGCGCACATGAATTTTTCGCTGCGGTCGGAGACGACGTCCTCGCCGAACACGGGCCCGCCCTCGGGCAGCATGGCGGCGACGCCTTCCTCGAGTTTTTTGAGATTTTGCCCCTTGCGCGCGGACACGGGGTACACGTCCGCCGTCACGCCCGCCTCAAAGAGCGCCTTCACGTCGGCGGGGATGTTCTCCTTGGGCATGATGTCGATCTTGGTATAGGCGATGCACATGGGCACGCCGAGCGCGGCGTAGCTCTTGATGAGGGCGATATCGTCCTCTTTGAGCCCCGCGTGCCCGTCGTGCACGAACAGGATGGCGTCGACGTCGCGCGCGGTATCCCGCGTGGTCTTCATCATCACGTCGGAAAGCGCGTTGCGGTGACGGTAGATGCCGGGCGTATCCACGAACACGATCTGGTGCGCCTCCCGCGTGAGCACGCCCATGATGCGGTCGCGCGTGGTCTGCGGTTTGGGCGAGACGATGGCGATCTTCTCCCCCACGAGCACGTTGACGAGCGTCGATTTGCCCGCGTTGGCTTTGCCGATGACGGCGACGGTGCCGCTTTTCATACCTCTCTCTCCAATTGCAGCTTTTGCATGATCTCTTCCTCTTTGGCGCGCATCTCGCGCTTTTCCTCCTCCGTCTCGTGATCGTATCCCAAACAATGCAGCACGCCGTGCGCGGCGAGATACCAAAGCTCCCGCTCAAAGCTATGTCCGTATTCCTCCGCCTGCGCGCGGGCGCGCTTTTCGCAGATAACGACGCTGCCCAAAAACACCGTGTTCTCCCCCAAGCTCGGGTCGACGCAGTCGGCGTGCTCTTTGGCGAGGACGGGCTTGCCTTTGATGCCCTCCATCGAAGGGAAGCTCAATACGTCCGTCACGCGGTCCACGCCCCGTTCGCGGGCGTTGAGCGCGCGGATCTCCTCCTCGGAGACCAGCCAGATCTCCGCGTACAGATCGTCCCCCTGCCATACGCCTTCGAGCGCGGCGGCGAACGCTTTGAGCCCCGCTTGGGGCAGATCGCTGTCAAATCCGATCATAGTCTCATTCCTTTTTTTCGGGTTCCTGCACCGCCTGACGGGCGCGGTTGAAGCGGATGGCGGGATATTGCACGCGGTGATGGTGCACGCCCGAGAGCGCTTCGACGAGCGTCTGCTTGATGACGGTGAGTTCGCGGATGGTGATATCGCACCGGTCGAACTGATCGAGGTCCATGCGCTCTTCGATGATGGAGCGCACCACTTTTTCCACACTGGCGGGCGAACGGTCGCCGAGCGCACGCGTCGCCGCCTCCGAAGCGTCGGCGATCATCACGATCGCGGCGATCTTGCTCTGCGGCGTGGGCCCGAGATAGGAGTAATCGGCGATGTTCACGTCCCCGCCCGAGAGCTTCATCGCCTTGTTGTAAAAGAATTTGATGGGCAGCGTCCCGTGGTGTTCGCGGGCGACGTCGGCGATGATCTTGGGGAAGCGCGCCGCGGTCAGGAGCTCGTATCCGTCCTTGGCGTGCGAGCGGATGATATCGGCGGAAAGCTCGGGCATGAGTTCGTCGTGTACGTTGTAATCCGTCTGATTTTCGGTAAAGCAGTCGGGCTGCTTTAATTTTCCCACGTCGTGATAGTACGCCGCGGCGCGGGCGAGCTCGGCGTTCTCGCCGATGGCGACGGCGCACGTTTCGGAAAGCTGCGCCACGATGAGCGAATGGTTGAACGTCCCCGGCGCCTCCTGTTTGAGCCGCACGAGAAGGGGCGCGTTGGTGCTCGTGAGCTCGCGCAGGCGGAACACCGTCAGGCGGTTGAAGAGCCCCTCGAACACGGGCATGAGCGCGAGCGCGAGCGCCGCCGAAACGAGGCAGCCCATGATGCTGTACCCGAGCGACGCCACGAAGGCGATCCAATCGTTATAGATGACGGTGACTTGCAGCAGCGTCACGATGATGACGGTGGGGATGGCGACGATGCACCCCGTGAGCAGCAGACCGCCGCGCGTCTTGTTCTTCCCCACCGCAAAGATGGCGAACGTCCCGCACACGAAGTGCAGCATGAGCGAATAATACACCTGCGTCGTCGCCCCGTCCGAAGCGAAATTGTTGGTGTACGTATCGATGACGAACATGAGGATGGAGAAAATGAAGTTGAGCATGATCGCCTGGCGGCGGTTGAAGATGAACACGCACAAAAGCGCCAAAAGCGCGCTCGGGCGGGCGTAGATATTGACGAACCTGCCAAAGACATACGCCGCGATCACGCACACCGTGAACAGCGAAAAGACGAGCACGACGTTGCTCGTTTTGGCGAGGAACGCCTTGTCCTCGAAATAATAGTAATAGTAAATGATGAAGCACAGCAGCAGCGTGCAGACGCACAACGTCAGGATCCCCGCAAAGTTATCGGCGAAGTACTTCGTCCAGCCGTGCGGATCGTTGATGACGATCATGAGAAAGATGACGACGAGCAGCACCACATAGCACGCCGCAAAGACGAAGGCGCTCCCCACCAGCCGTGAATTTTTGACTTCACCCGCGTTTCTCATCGCTTTTCTCCCTTTGATTTGCGTTGCTCGTCCCGTTCGTACGCGCGCACGATGCGCATGACGAGCGGATGGCGCACCACGTCGCGCTCGGTGAGCTCGACGACGGCGATATCCTCCACGCCTTTGAGCACGCCGACGGCGTGTTTGAGCCCGCTCGATTTGCCGTCAGGAAGGTCGGTCTGCGTGAGATCGCCCGTGACGACCATCTTGCTCCCCTCGCCGAGGCGGGTGAGGAACATCTTCATCTGTTCGCGGGTGGCGTTCTGCGCCTCGTCCAAAATGACGAACGCGCCCGTCAGCGTCCTGCCGCGCATGTAGGCGAGCGGCGCCACCTCGATGACGCCCTTTTCCATGAGCTTGGCGTACGTTTCCAGCCCGAAGAGCTCTTGCAGCGCGTCGTACAGCGGGCGCAGGTAGGGATCGACTTTGGTCTGCAGATCGCCCGGCAGAAAGCCGAGTTTTTCCCCCGCCTCCACCGCGGGACGGGTGAGGATGATCTTTTCCACTTCCTTCGCCTTGTACGCCGCCACGGCGAGCGACACGGCAAGATACGTTTTGCCCGTGCCCGCGGGACCCGTCCCGAACGTGACGGTATTGCCGCGGATGGCGGCGACGTACTTTTGCTGCCCCACCGTTTTGCATTTGACGGGCTTCCCGCGCGAAGTGAAGGCGACCACGTCCTTCAAAACGCCGCCGATATCCTCGCCGCTGCCCTCACGCGCGAGTGCGATGCAATACAGAAGGCTGCTTTTATCGATGAGCTCGCCCGCGTCGACGACGGAGAGCAGGTTCTCGATGACCTTGCCGCCCACTTCCGCCTCGTCGCCCGTGAGCACGATCTTGGTGCCGTCGATGCGCGTCATGAGCGAGAGCTCGCGCGCGATGGTCGTGAGATTTTCGTCGAGGACGCCGAGCACCCGCTGGAGCCTGTCCAGCGTGACGGCGTCGATGGTAACGATCTTTTCCGTACTTCCCTCCTATCCGAGGTTGCGCGCAGCCACCGTGCGGGCGATGCCCGTCACGCGCCAGCCTTCCCCGATCTTTTGTACCTGCATTTCCCCGATCTCGCCATGGTCGAGATACGCCTGCGCCCGCGCCTGTTCGGCGCTGCCCGCATATACCGCGTCCACACGGTAGGCGATCTGCGCACAGGCGATGACGGGCGCGCCCGCGCCGTCGACGAGCACATCCCCCGCGGCGACTTCGTCGCCTGCGGCGGCGCACGCTCTGCCCTGCACCACCACGAGCCGCTCGAGCGTTCCGCTCACGGGAGCCTTGAAGTCCCCGCCCACGGGCGGGAGGGCTTCGTCCTCCGTCTCCACCCGCACGGTGAGCACGCCGCCCGCATGCGAGAGCGAACAAAAGCTCACGCGCGGAAGGGCGAGGATATGCGACGCGACCGCCGCCTCGTCGGGCACGGGCGAGAAAAACCGCGTGCCTGCCGCGGCAAGGGCGGCGCGCACTTCCGCCTCGTAACAGGCGCCGCTGCCGCGGACGCTGACTTTGAGCACCCGCCCCTCGCAAAACAGGACGAGCGCGAGCGCGAGGAGCAGCCCCGCAAGAAGCCCCGCTCTGCGGACGAGCCCCGCGGCGAGCCGTTCCGCGCCGAATCTTCGGCAGTTTATGATATTATAGCATGAACCTTGCAAAATTGCAAAAACTTTTTTGCCGTGTTTGCCGTCAACGCGGATCCGCACGGTATTTTTTTGCCCGAGGCGCGCCGAAAGCACGGGCACGCCGCCGCGCGCCAGCTTTTCCACCGCCCGCTCCGCGCCCGAACCGCTGATGAGAAATTCCTTCCCGCGCATCCTTTCCCCCCGTTACAGCCGCTCTACGCGCACGATCTCCCCGTATACGACGAGATCGCCCGCGAAATATTTGCCGAGCGAAAGCTCCCGCCCCTCCACGCGCAGCCCGCCCTGCCTGCCGCGGAGCACGACCTCTTCCTTGGAGAACCGCACGATGCGCTTGACGTTCTCGAAATACCCGCCCCCGCCGTCGGTCACGGTATAGCGCACGCGGAAAACATCCGCCGCGCCGAGGACGCGCGCGATCTCCCTGAAAAGCCCCATACCGTTATTGTATGCCGTTTTTCCCTCTTTTTTGCCTTCCGCCCAAAACGCCGCACGAAAAAACCGCCCCGAAGGGCGGGATCTATTTGCCGTATTTGCGTTTGACGTTGAGCCGCGCGAGCGCACGCGCAAGACGCGCCTGGGCGGCGTGATATTCTTCGAGGCTGCGCTTTTGCAGCATGGCTTCCTTTGCCTCGTCGGCGGCGCGGCGCTGCCGTTCGAGATCGATCTCCTCGGGACGGATGGCGGAATCGACGAGCACGAGCACTTCGCCGTCCTCCACCTTCATGATGCCCGAAGCGACGGCGGCGACCTCCTCCCTGCCGTCCTCCGTGCGGAACGTGAGCGTCCCTGGGATGATGGCGAGGATGGTGTTGCAGTGGTGCGCGAGCACGCCGTACGCCCCGTCCAGCGTGGGGACGACGAGCGATTCGCAGCCGCCCTCGTAAAAAGGCTTATCGGCGGCGAGCACGTGGAGCGGGAATGTCACGGTGTTTCCCCCCCGATCGCCCGCGCTTTGGCGAGCACGTCGTCAAAGGTGCCCACGTTGAAGAACGCCGCCTCGGGGATATCGTCCGCTTCGCCGTCCACGATGGCGCGGAAGCCGCGCAGCGTCTCCTTTAAGGGGACGTACACGCCCTTGACGCCCGTGAACTTTTCCGCCACGTGCATGGGCTGCGACAAAAAGCGCTGGATCTTGCGCGCGCGGTATACGACGAGGCGGTCCGCCTCGCTGAGCTCGTCGAGCCCCAGAATGGCGATGATATCCTGCAATTCGCTGTACTTTTGCAGCATCTCCTGCACGCGGCGGGCGATGCGGTAGTGTTCCGCGCCGACGACGCTCTCTTCGAGGATGCGCGAAGAAGAGCCGAGCGGATCGACGGCGGGATAGATGCCCTGCTCCGCGATCTTGCGGCTGAGCACGGTGGTCGCGTCAAGGTGCGAGAAAGTAGTCGCGGGCGCGGGGTCCGTGAGATCGTCCGCGGGAACGTACACCGCCTGCACGCTCGTGACCGACCCGTCGCGCGTGGAGGCGATGCGCTCTTGCAGCGCGCCCATCTCCTGCGCAAGGGTGGGCTGATAGCCGACCGCCGAAGGCATGCGTCCGAGCAGGGTGGAGACTTCGCTGCCCGCCTGCACGAAACGAAAGATATTGTCGATGAAAAGCAATACGTCCTTGTGCTCGCGGTCGCGGAAGTACTCCGCCATCGTGAGCCCCGTGAGCGCGACGCGCATACGCACGCCGGGCGCCTCGTTCATCTGCCCGAAGACGAGCGCCGTTTTGTCGATGACGCCGCTCTCGCGCATCTCGCGCCAAAGGTCGTTCCCCTCGCGCGAGCGCTCGCCCACGCCCGTAAAGATGGAATAGCCGCCGTGTTCGGTGGCGACGTTGTGGATGAGTTCCTGGATGAGCACCGTTTTGCCCACGCCCGCGCCGCCGAACAGCCCGATCTTGCCGCCCTTGGCGTAGGGCTCCAACAGGTCGATGACCTTGATGCCCGTTTCGAGCACCTCGATGGCGGGCGACTGGTCCTCGAAGGGAGGCGCTTTGCGGTGGATCGCCCAGCGCTCGTCGGACGCGGGCGCCTCGCCCCCGTCGATGGGCTCGCCGAGGACGTTGAACATGCGCCCCAGCGTGCATGCGCCGACGGGCACTTCGATGCCGTGCCCGAGCGCCTCCGCCTCCATGCCGCGGGCAAGCCCTTCGCTCCCCGAGAGCATGATGCAGCGCACCGTGTTCGCCCCTTCGTGACGGGCGACTTCCATCACCCGCCGTTTCCCCTGTACGGTCACGACGAGCTCGTCGTTGATCTTGGGCAGGCGGCCGTCCGCAAACGTGACGTCTACGACGGAACCGAGCACCTGCGTGATAATACCGACCGAAGTCATACGTGTTCCTCCCCGGCATTGCGCCGCTGTGCCTGCGCGCCCGAAGAGATCTCCGTGATCTCCTGCGTGATCGCGCCCTGACGGACGTGATTGAGCTGCAGGGAAAGTTCGTCAAGGATCTTTTGCGCGTTGCGGCTCGCCGCGTCCATCGCCTCCATGCGGGCGTTCTGTTCGCAGCAGAAGCTGTCGACGAGCGCGCTGTAAATAAATCCCGTCAGATAGCTTGGGATGATATGATCGAGCACCTTCCCGATGGAGGGCTCAAAGCCGAACGCGACGTGGCGCTCCGTGTGATCGGAGGCGAACTGCGCGCGGTGGAAGGGCAAAAGGCGGGTGACGCGCACCTCGCTCGTGAGCCCGTTCTTCATATCGGTGTATACGATGAATATCTTTTTGAGCTTGCCCGCGTCGTACACGTCGAGCAGCGCGTTCGCGATCTCCCGCGCGCGGTTGACGGTGGGATTTTGCGCCGTGTACAAAAAACTGCGGCGGATGGGCACCCCGTGCCGCAGATAGTACTGCCGCCCGTATTCGCCCACGACGAAGAGCTCCTTTTCGCCTCTGTTCTGCGCCGCGAGCTCCTGCGCCGCCTTGATGACGTTCTGGTTGTACGCGCCCGCGAGCCCCTTGTCCGCCGTGACGACGAGCACGCCGATCGCCCCGTCGGGCGGGATCGTGCCCTCGAGCGGGTAAAAGTATCTGTTCTCCACCCGTTCGTCGGTACGGAAGATGCGCTTGATCTCCGCCTGCACGGCGGTAAAATACGGGCGGGTGCGGTCCAGCCCCTCTTTTGCCTTGCGCATCTTGGCGGAGGCGATCAGATACATCGCCTGCGTGATCTTTTGCGTATCGCGGACGCTGGCGATGCGCGTTTTGATCTCTTTGAGCGAGGACATCAGCCGTCCGCCTTTTGCCGCGTCTGCATGAACGCCTCCGCAAGGGCGCAGATCGCGGCGCGGTCTTCGTCTGTGAGCTGTCCCGTCGAACGGATGCGCGCGCAGAGCGCGGCGTCGTGCGTTTTGCAATAATTCAAAAGTTCGCCGCAGCAGGCGCTTATCTCGGCGGGTTCGAGGGCGCGGAAGGTATGGTGCAGCGCCGCCACGAGCAGGATGACCTGTTCGTACGTTTGCAGCGGATGATACTGCGGCTGCCGCAAAAGGCGCATGAGCCCCTGCCCGTATTTGAGCTGTGCCTGCGTCGCCTCGTCGAGATCGGACGAGAACTGCGTGAACACCTCCATCTCGCGGAACTGCGCAAGATCGATGCGGATGGTGCCCGCCGCCTTTTTCATCGCCTTGGTCTGCGCGTCGCCGCCCACGCGGGAGACGGAAAGACCGACGTTGACGGCGGGACGCTGCCCCGCGAAAAAGAGCGAGCTCTCCAAAAAGATCTGCCCGTCGGTGATGGAGATGATGTTCGTCGGGATATAGGCGGAAACGTCGCCGCTCTGCGTTTCGACGATGGGCAGCGCCGTCATCGACCCGCCGCCGCGCGCCTCTGACAGATGCGCCGCGCGTTCAAGAAGGCGGGAATGCAGATAAAAGACGTCCCCGGGATACGCCTCGCGCCCGGGAGAGCGCCCCAAAAGCAGGCTGAGCGCACGGTACGCCACGGCGTGCTTGGAGAGATCGTCATAGACGATCAGGACGTCCCTGCCCTGTTCCATAAAATATTCGCCCATGGCGCAGCCCGCATAGGGCGCCACGTACTGCATGGAGGCGGATTCTCCCGCCGAAGCGTTGACGACGATGCTGTATCCGAGCGCGCCGCGGCTGCGGAGCGTCTCGACGACCTGTGCGACGGAGCTCGCCTTTTGTCCGATCGCAACGTAGATGCAGACAACGTCCTTGCCGCGCTGGTTCAAAATGGTGTCGATGGCGATCGCCGTCTTGCCCGTCTGGCGGTCGCCGATGATGAGCTCGCGCTGTCCGCGCCCGATGGGGAACATGCTGTCGATGGCGATGAGCCCCGTTTCGAGCGGACGGTCGACGGGCTGACGGTCGATGATGGCGGGCGCGGGCACCTCGATGGGACGGTACTCCGCGGGAGAGATGTCCCCTTTCCCGTCGATGGGCGCGCCGAGCGCGTTGACCACCCTGCCCAAAAAGTTCTCGCCGACGGGCACGCCCGCGGTGCGCTGCGTACGGCGCACCGTGCTCCCCTCGACGACGCTCTCGCCGTCCCCGAAGAGGATGCAGCCCACGTCGTCGCGGCGGATGTCCTGCGCCATGCCCATGACGCCGCCCGTAAATTCCACGATCTCGCCGTAGGCGACGCGCCCGAGCCCCGAAACGCGCGCCGTGCCGTCGCCCACCGAGACGACGGTGCCGAGCTCTTCGGCGACCGCTTTGGGAAGGAAGGCGCGGACGGCGCCGCCGATGAGCGGGATGATGTTCCCGTTCTCATGCGGGACGGCGGAAAGCGCGTCCTTGAGCTGGCGGAACCTGCCGTTCACGCTCCAATCGTACACCTCGTCGCCCGCTTCCAGGCGGAACCCGCCCGGGAACGCGTCCGTCTGCACGAAGGTGAGCGTCGTCCCCTCGCCGTATTTTTTGGCGAGGAACGCCAAAAACCGCGCCTCCTGCGCGGGCGAAGGCGGCACTGCCGCATACAGTTTTGCGCAAATCTTCTGCGTCATAGGCTATTTCTCCGCGGGCGCGGAAGCGGCGTCGAGGAACTGGTCGTATGCCTCGGACGTGCTGTCTTCGAGCACGACCTTCCCCACCGCTTCGCTGACGATGTCTGCGATCTCGCCCCGCGCTTCGCTCACCGCCTGCGCTTTGATCTGCGCGGCGTCGCGGCGGGCGTCCGAGACGACTTGCTTGGCGAACGCGTCCGCCTCCGCGCGTTTTTCGGCTTCGTAATCCGCCGCAGCGCGTTCGGCGGCGCGGCGTTTATCTTCCGCCTCCGCGTCGGCGGCGGCAAGTTTTTGTTCGTAGGCGGCTTTCTTTTCCTCCGCCGCGGCGTTTTTCGCGTTGGCGTCGGCGTCCATCTTCTCGTAATGCTCCCTGCGTTTTTGCATGAAGGAACGCACGGGCTTATACAAAAGCAGCCAAAGCCCCGCGAACAAAATGACGAAATTGAGGACGTGCAGCAAGACTTGCTGCCAGTCGATATTCAGCGGCACAGCCGCGAGCTGCAAAGGCATGGGCGCCTCCTTAGAGTACGAAGATGACGAGGATGGCGACGATGAGCGCGTAAATGATCGCCGTTTCGATGAACACGAGCCCGAGCATGAGCGTGGAGCGGATCTTGCCCTCGGCTTCGGGCTGGCGGGCGATGGACTCGGACGTCTTTGCGATGGCGATGCCCATACCGATCGCGCCCGCGGCTGCGGCAAGCCCGATGGCGATGCCCGCCGCCATTGCTTTGTCGCCCGTGGCGTCGGCAGGCTGCGTCTCCTCCGCAGCGGCGGCTGCGCCGTCCGTCGCGCCCTCCTCTTCCGCCGCGTACGCCGTGACGCAGGTCTGGGCAAAGACGGGCGCTTCGGTCTTGGACGTGAGCCCGCACACGAGCAGCACCGCAAGGATGAGCGCGAGCGCCGCGCCCAAAAGGATACCCGTTTTGTTTGCAAGTTTTTTCATACCGTTGCCTCCGAATGGGAAGTTTTATTTTGACGTTTGTCTTTTTTTGCTTTGGGTCTTTTGACGTACGGTTCGCTGACTTCGCCGTAGAACAGCGTCGTGAGCATGGTCAAAACGTACGTCTGGATGAGGGCGTGCAGCAGGGTGAACAGCACGCCGACGATGACGGGCAGCACGAAGGAGAGCGCCAGATAGTAGTACACGAGCTCCGTGACGAGCGCACCGCTCAGGAGCGCGCCAAAAAGTCGGAAACTCATGGAGATGGGCAGCGAGAACTCTTTGAGCGTTCTTCCCACGCCGCGCAGCTTGTTGGAGACGATCCCGCCCGAAAGGATGACGAGGTAGGAAAGACATCCCAGCGCGATCGCTCCGTTGATATCGGCGAGCGGCGCCGGCAGGATGACGGACGCGCCCGCCATCGTCATCACGGGCGCACCCACGAGTTCGAAGAGCGTTCCCACAAAGATATATGCGCCTGCCGCGAACACGTACGCGCCGAGGAACCCGTTCCTGTGCGGGCTGTTGCCCTTGGCGAGCCCGTCGAACATCCCCACCGCCTGTTCCAAAAGGAGCTGGAACTTCCCGGGGACGAAGCGGAAACGGGGGATGACGAAGATGCGCACGATCGCCGCGAACACCAACAAGATCGCCGTGACCGAAAACGCCGAGATCAGCCCCGGGTTGACGGGCAGCCCGAACAGGGAGATCTTATCCCCTTCGTGCAGGACGGCGTCCTGCATCGTCTCCTGGATGGTCGTCTCGCTCTCGTACAAGCCGTCCGTGAGCACGATGCCCGCAAGGAGCGCCGCCACCACCACGGCTATCACGATGAGAAAGATGCACGTCTGCTTTTTTGTCATGATCCCTCCGCAGGGGGACGCCGCGCGCCTCCCCGCCTGCCTTTTGAGGCGCATATATTATAGCGCGCGCGTGTACGCCTGTCAAACGTTGTAGACCCATGAAATTGTGAAAATCATAAAATATCCCGCCCAAACGATACGCAAAAAAAGGGAGCGCCCCTTGGGCGCTCCCCCCCGCAATGTGCAGAATGCGTCACATTTCGATGTGATATCCCCACGCGTCGTACAAAATGGGACCGACTTCGACCGTCTTCCACTCGCCCGAATTCTCGCGGTACTCGGCGACGCCGTACCAATACAGCTGCCTGCCGCGCGTGTTGCCGATGGCGCTGAGGCTCTCGCCTTTGTCCAGATCTTCGGTGAACGCCGTCGCCTCCAGCGTCATCTTCTCGGGATCGTTCCCCGCATACGGCGAGGAATACAGCGAAATGATGACGGGCACGACGGGCGAGAACAGCTCGAAGTGATTTTGCATCGTGGCGTAAATGTTGCCGTAGCCGTCGCCTCCGCTGAGCGCCAGCGTGAGCGACGTAAACAGACGGGGCTCCGCCGTCTGTTCCTCCTGCATCTGTTCCTCCTGCGTCTGCTCTTCCGCCTGCTCCGCGGGCACGGCGGCTGCATCGGCACGCAGCCCCGCAAAGGGCAGCACGAGCGCCGCAAGGAACACGAGCGCAAGTAAGCCGAACAATGCTCTTTTGATGGTTTTGCTCATACGTTGCCTCCTGAGAAAAGATATGTACCTTTGAGTACGCTTCCAGTATACCATGTCTTGGATGCGATGCGACGCGCATCTGCCATTTTTTTGGCGTGTTTTGTCACAGCGGCATAAAAAACGGACGCTCCGAAAAGCGTCCGCTCCCTTGTC
Source organism: uncultured Clostridia bacterium (assembly GCA_944354085.1). GTDB lineage: Bacteria > Bacillota > Clostridia > Christensenellales > Borkfalkiaceae > Gallimonas. The sequence goes on from CALVPW010000071.1 coordinate 21,684, forward strand.
ATCCGACGCCGTTCTCTTCGCGCCGTTTGTTGCCCGCTTCCTCCTGCGGGACTTTGCCGCGTTCTTTGACCTTTTCCTTGGCGAGAAGGTAGATCTCCTCCGTGGCGAGCGAGATCTTGGTGAGCTGATCGCGTCCCGTGACGGGGTGCAGCCAAAAACTGTCGTCGGGAACGGAGATATCGATACAGTCGCCGAAGATGTTCTTTTTATACTTATCCTTGCGGTAAGGATAGTCGTATTCGATATGTACGCTCTCCAGCTCGGTGCCCGCCCAAAACAGATCGCACTTTTCGCCGTAAGCGGTGCACGTAAGGCGGGTGCCCTCCGCCGTCTGCACGAGTTTGCCCATCCCCTGATCGTAAAACCGTTTGGCGTTGGGCAGGGTGTGGACGGTCACGTCGTCCTCGAAGCGGTAACTGCCCGCGCGCACCTCGGCACGGACGTTCTTCCGCTCCCATGCGACCCAATCGGGGATATGCGAAAATTCCGTCTCCCCTTCCTCGGCGGTGAGGACGGAGAGCTCGCTCATCTGCCACGCCTTGCCGCACGCCGCGCACCAAAGGCGGGTGCCCTCCGAATACATTTTGAATTCCGTGCCGCAGTGCGGGCACTGATAGAGGATGTTGTGCAAGCCGTTCGCGCGGCGGGGATACTTGTTCTCGATGCCCGCCTCCCGCTGATAGGCATAATCGTCGCGCTGCATGGCGCGGTGGATGCGGTCGTTGATCTCGTCGGCGGGAAGCGTTTTGACCTCCTCCGCCGTCGCCACGCATTCGAGCTCGCAGGCGATGGGAAGATTTTGCTCGTCCTTGTTCCACTGCGGCGCGGAGACGAACGTGCCGTACAGGCGGAGCACCACCACGGGCACTTTGAGGAGCTTGCTCATCTTGCCGAGCGAATCGGGCAAAAAGCCCGTCGTCCCGTCCAGCGAATAACGGGCTTCGGGATACAGGCAGACGATGGACTTGTAGTTCTCCACGCAGTAGCGCATGTTGCGGATGAGGTTGAGATCTTTGACGAACTTGCGCTCGCAGATGCAGCCCAGCCGCCGCATGAGCCAATCGCCGACGTCGCGGATGGCGTCGATCGCGACGACGTTGTTCGCGTCGTACGGGTCGACCGCCGTATACATGGCGGGAAAGTCGAGCATGCTCGCGTGCGTCACGCACAAAAAGTAGGGCGGCTCGATGCCCGTCATGTTGATCTTTTTCACGCTGATCCTACGCTTTTTCAGGCGAGGGGCGATGGCGAACTTCCTTGCGATCGCCATCCAGAATTTACTCGCTTTTAAGGGTTTTTTACTGAAATCGTAATGTTTGATCTTCGCCATGCGCGTTCCCCCTGCGGGCTTTTCCCCGCCGATCCCCGTGATCTCTTACAATATTGCACTATTATTATAGCACGAAACGCACAAAAGTCAATACGGATAGTCAATTTTTTAAAGAACGCCTTCGAGCAGGATCCTGACGCCGATGACGATGAGCACCGCGCCGCCGATGAGCGAGGCGGGATCGGCAAATGCATCCCCCACCTTTTTGCCCGCATACACCGCGCAAAAGGACAATACGAAGGTGACCGCGCCGATGACGGCGGCGCACGCCGCCGCGTGGAAGGGAAGCCCCTGCTGCGTTTGGGCGGCGAGCAGCGTCACCCCCACGGCGAGCGCATCGAGGCTGGTCGCCACGCCTTGCAGCAAAAGCTTTGCGAACCCGAGCCCCTCCCGCTTTTGCGGAAGGCTCACCGTTTTTTTGCCGTGCTTTTCCCGCATCTCCAAAGCGCAGTCAACGATCGCCTTCCCGCCGATCAGCGCGAGCAGGGAGAACGAGAGCCACGGCGCGATGCGCGCGACGACGTTCGTGAAGGCGTATCCGCAATAATACCCGATCACAGGCATGGCAAACTGGAAGGCGGCGTACGTGAACGCGATGCCGAGCGCCTTCCAAGGGCGCATCCGCGGCTCCGCCATGCCGTTCGTCATACTGACAGCCACCGCGTCCATCGCCAGCGCCGCGCCGATGAGGACGATCTCCAAAACCGTCATGTGCTTCTCCTTGCGGGGAATAAAAAAACTTATGCGCGGCAGAGCGAAAAAACGCTCGCTGCGCATAAGTCTCGTCATTTCAGATATCGCCCGCGGGCATCCCCGCAATGTGTGGACGGCATCGCTTTTACAAGCCGACTACTCCCCTATGTCTTCTCTATATTATACCGCCGTATTATACCGCAAATTCGCACGGAAAGTCAACGGTTTTTGCAGTCAGTCCGGCAAAACACGCAAGATCGCGCGGGCGCGGGAGAGCGGAACGGGCGCCGTCTGCGCCGTGCAGTCCTCCACCCTGCGCACGACGCCCGTGACGCGGCGTTCGGGACGACCGAACGGCACCGCCACGCGCTGTCCCTCTTTGACGGGGACGTTCGCCAGATACCAATAGGGCGCGCCGTCGATCTCGACCTTTGCGAACGTATGCACGCCAAGGTCGCCGAGCACGCCGCCCGCCATGGAATGGATCATACAATGCCTCCTTTGATATGACCGCCCCTCCCGCACGGAAGAGCGACTCCCACCGTCTGCGCGGCGATGCCGCGCATCCACCTCCCTCCTCGGAGGGAGCTGGCGAGCGTGAGCGAGACTGAGGGAGTCCTCGGCGCGGGGGCGCGCCTTAAAACAGCGGCGCGAAGATCTTGGCGAGTTCGCAGACGCCCCGCCAGACGACGTTGCGCTTGGCGTCCGCCTCCGTCTGACGGGCGGAGAGCGCGAACGTCTCCTCGAAATCGCAGCGTATCTGCGACAGCGCCTTTGTCCCGTACATGAGCACCGCGTCTTCGAAGTGGAACAAAAGCGAGCGGTAATCGCAGTTGATCGTCCCGACCACGCCCATGCAGTCGTCTGCCAAAAATACTTTTGCGTGCAAAAATCCCGGCATATATTCGTAGATCTTTACGCCGCCGCGGATGAGCGCCATATAGTTGGAGCGCGTGAGCGCGAACACCACCTTTTTATCGGGGATGTGCGGCGTGATGATGCGCACGTCCACCCCGCGCGCCGCCGCCATGACGAGCGCCTCGCGCAGGCGGTAATCGATGATGAGATAGGGCGTCATGATCCACACGTAGTTCTTTGCGGTGGAGAGGATGTTCAGATACACGTCCTCCCCCACGCTGCGCGCGTACATGGGGCGCGGTCCGCTCCCGTACGGCTGCACGAAGCCCTCGCCTTCGAACGCCTCGTACGCGGCGGGCAGATAGGGCGTATAATCCTCGCACGTCTTTTTGCTGAGATTATACAGCTTCAAAAACATGAGCAGGAGCCCCTTGACTCCCTCGCCTTCCAGCCGCACCGCCGTATCCTTCCACATGCCGAAGGGGTGCTTTTCGTTGACGTACTCGTCGGCGATATTGATGCCGCCCGTGTAGCCGACCGTGCCGTCGATCACGGTGATTTTGCGGTGGTCGCGGTTGTTGTGCACGTTGGTGACGACGGGCACGAAGGGATTGAATTTGACGCACTTGATGCCCAGCTTTTCCAGCTTTTTATGATAGACGAGGTGCACCTTGCCCATGCAGCCGATGTCGTCGTACATGAACCGCACCTCGACGCCCTCCCGCACCTTGCGGGCGAGCACGTCGACGACGCTGCTCCAGAACACGCCGCGTTCGAGAATAAAGTACTCCATGAAGATGTACTTTTGCGCCTTGCCGAGATCCTCCAAAAGGCGCGCCCAAAAGAGCTCGCCCGAGGGGAAGTACTCCGTTTTCGTCTTTTCGTAGACGAGCGCGGCGGGATTGGTGGTGACGAGCGCCTCGCTCACGTCCGACCAGCGCCCCATCTCCTCGTTGATGCGGCGCAGCGTCACGCCGCCCGTCTCGAATTTTTTGCTGTGTTCAAAGAGCGCGCGGTACCGCTTTTGCACCTTTTTGGAGGGACGGTGCGAGGAAAATACGGCATAGATGGCGACGCCGAAGACGTTCAGAAAGACGATGCACAAGATCCACGGGATCTTGGTCTCGGGCACCATGTCGCGGTTGGCGGCGTGCAGGGCGGCAAGGAAAACGGTCAGCCAGATGAGCACCTGCAGCGCAAGTTCGATCCAGCTGCGCGCGGCGGGGAATTCCACCGCGAGCCAGCCCGCGAACACCCATACGACGCCCCATACCAAAAGAACGTCCACCAAAAAAAAGAGGATAATGGTGAGCGCCACGATAAAAAAGCGGCTGAAAATACGTTTTAGCATGCGCACGGCGCCTTCCTCCTTTTTCGCCTTTTAATCATCCCATTGGAGACGGTGCAGTTCCCCTTTTTGTTCGAGCCCCGCGAACGCATTTTGCCTGAGCCCCTCGTATACGGCGATCGCCACGCTGTTGGAGAGGTTGAGCGAGCGCGCCTCCTCCCGCATGGGGATGCGTACGCAATCCTTTGGATGGGCGACGAGAAGCTCTTCGGGCAGCCCCTTCGTCTCCTTCCCGAACACGAGATAATCCTCCGCGCGGTACGCCGCTTCGCAGTAAGCGCGGCGGGCTTTCGTGGTGAAAAAATGCATGCGCGCGCCCTGCGGGCAGTCGTCCAAAAACGCCTGCCAATCCTCGTGCACGACGACGTGGACGAGGTGCCAATAATCCAGCCCCGCGCGCTTCAGGTATTTATCGGAGATCTCGAACCCGAGCGGTTTGATGAGATGCAGCGTGCATCCCGTTGCGGCGCACGTGCGCGCGATGTTGCCCGCGTTCTGCGGGATCTCGGGTTCGACGAGAACGACGTGGAACATATTTTTCTCCTGCCGGAAGCGGTGTTTTTTCCATATTTTACCGCAAACGCCGCCTTTTTGCAAGGGGCGCGCCGTCTTTTTGAAAAATTTTTCGTGAATTTTCACAAAGATGGATAAAATCCTTGACATTCCCTTGCATCTGCGTATAATAATGCATGTTTCCTGCATAACGCAGGCATTCCCTTACGCTTATACGCATCCATATTTTTTCTCATGAAAAAGCCGAGCGGTTCCGCTCGGTTTTTTCATATCAACGAAATATCCCCTCATCTGAGATATCTGCCGTGCGCGCCGTCGTGGATGCGGTAGATGCACACCTCGTCCCCCGTGGCGGCGTCGAGGAAGACGAGATAGCCCTCCTCCCCGCTTTTGCAGGCGAACTCGTAACAGAGCGTCTCCCGCCCGCGGACGGGCAACAGCGCCAGACGGCTCGCCTCCACCGTGAGCGCGTCCGAAAGTTTTTGACGCGCCTCCCCTTCGCCGAGCGTCGGCGAAAGCTCGCCGCGCGCGTTCTCGTGATTGAACAGATATCCGCGGGCGTTCATGCCCGTGACGCGCCCCGTCTCCTTGCAGACGCGCACCTGCACCATATCGGGATAACAATACACGCCGTCGCGCACGGTGACGTACGTGACGCAAGCCGCCGTGCCCGTATCCGACTGCCAGACCGCCGCCATATCCTCGAATCCGCGGGCGAGGAGAAATTCGCGGGCGATCGCTTCGCAAGCGCCGAGGTCGAAGTTGACCGCGCCGCACGCGCCGTAGCTTTCGAAGAAGGCGACGTCGCCGCCGTGCTCGGTGACCTGCGCGAAGATCTCTGCGCCGTTCTCGTCGGTCACGGTGAAATCGTAGCACGTCATCCCGCGCGCATGCGTCTCGCCCGTGAGGCGTACCTCCGCGACATGGTACCCCGAAAAGAAGTCCAAAAGTTTTTCTTCCGCCTCCGCGGCGCTCACTTTCGCGCGCTTTTTGACGTTATCTTCCTCGACGTTCTTCTCCCACGGGCGCGGCGCGTTTTCCTCTTTGCGGGCGGCACGCATCTCGTCGCGCCAGCCGTCGAGCGCCTCCGCCGATCCGCCGAAAAACCGCATGAACGACGAAGGCTGCACGGCGAGCGCGTTGAGCGTGTGTGCGAGCGCGGCGTTCGCCGTGCACAGACGGGCGGCGGCCGCCTGTTCGCGCGCCGTGAGCGGCTGCCCTGCGGCGAGCTTTGCGAGCATGCGCCGCGCGTAACCGTTCGTATGATTGATGAACGCCGAGAGCTCTGCGCCCGTCTCGCCGACGACGGGGAGCTTTTCGAGCGCGCTCTCCATCAACGCGCTGTTGACGAGCACTTCGGTGAGCAGCATGCGCTGCTCGCCCGCACCCGCGGAAACGCGGAGCTTATTCAGATCGTCGTCCAGCGCCTCGGAGACGGCGACGAGCTCGTAGAGGGTGGCGCGGCAGGCGTTCTCTGCCTGTCGCTGCATGCCGTTCATGCGCACCGTCCCCGTTGCGACGACGGTGGCGAGCGCAAGGCACGCCGCCCCGAGCGAGACGACCGCGGCGATCCAGCCGCCGATGCCGCGCGGACGCTTCTTTTTTTCCGCACGCGCCTGCTCTTTTTGCGCGCGTTCCGCCGCCCGCTTTTTCTCCGCCTGTTCTTTGCGCGCGGCGCGCTCCTTTTTGGCGCGCTGTTTTTGCGCTTGGCGGGCGGCCGCGTCCGCCTGTTTTTGCGCCGCCTCCGCCTTTGCCGCGCCGATGCGCGCCTCGGCTGCCGCGCGTTCCGCTGCCTCGGCTGCCCGCTGCTGTTCCTTGACGCGGTCGCGGGCGATCTCTTCCACCTTTTCCGCGCCGCTCGATACGTTCTTCCCGATCTCCTCTTGCATATTCTCTCCTCCCTGTTCAAATGGCAAAGACGTGTTTGCCGATCACCGTGACTGTCTGCCGTTCAAAGATCCACGCGCTCGTCGCCACGGCGGGGTTGTAATAATACAGACATCCGTACGTGGGATCCCACCCGTTCATCGCGTCGCGTGCGGCGTTGTACGCCGTTTCGTTGGGTTCGAGGTTGATCTGCCCGTCGTCCACGGCGGTGAACGCCCCTTTCTGATAGATGACGCCCGCCACCGTGTTGGGGAACTGCGGGCTCTTGACGCGGTTCATGATGACCGCGCCGATGGCGACCTGTCCCGTATAGCTCTCCCCGCGGCCTTCGGCGTAGATCGCCTTTGCCATGAGATAGAGATCGGACGAGGTGTAGCCGTTCCCGCCGCCGCTCCCGCTGCCTGCGAGCGCGTTGTACGAATCGTTCATGCCGAGCGCCTTATACGTCGCCTTGCCGACGACGCCGTCCGCCGTGAGCCCGTTTTTTTGCTGAAAATACACCACGGCTTTTTTTGTTCCTGCGCCGAAAATGCCGTCCACCGCGCCCGTATAATATCCCCAATTTTTTAAGCGGCGCTGTACCTCCTTGACTTCGCCGCCGCGGCTTCCCTGCCGCAGCACGGCGCAGTCGACTGCGACGAGCGCCGTCTCCCCGCCGCGGACGATCGCCGCCGCGCCGCCCGCCGCGAGCATGAGCCCCGCGGCGCAGAGCACGCCTGCCATCCAAGACTTTTTCATACCTTCCTCCTGCGATTACCTTGCGCAAGCCGCCGCGTTTTATGCAAGCGAGAAAGCGGGCTTTCCGCGCTGCGAAGGAAAAGCGAGACGATTTTGGGGATTTTACAAATTTTTTACACTTTTGTGACAACTTTATGAGGACTTTTGCGCCCCGATGCTGTATAATGTCTCCGTACACAAAGGAAACTAACGATGCCTGCTACGTATGCGCACAAAAAATTCGGCGACGACGTGCGCGCCGCCTTCATACAAACATTCCCCGCCCTCGGGACGCATCCCGAAAGTTTTGCGGCGGGGCTGCACGGGCCCGACCCGCTCTTTTACTTTAAGCCGCTCAAAAAAACGCCCGTCCGCGCGCTGGGGAACGCGCTCCATCTGCGTTCCGCCGCCGCCTTTTTTACGGCGGCGCGCCCGCTTTTTGCCGCCCGCGGCAAACGGGACGCAGATCTTGCGTACCTGATGGGATTTGCCTGTCACTTCTGCCTCGACAGCGTATGCCACGGCGAAGTCGCGGCGCAGATGCAAAAAAGCGGCTTAACGCACGAAGGCATCGAAGCCGCCTTTGAAAAGATGCTGCTCGAAGAGGACGGCTTCGTCCCCCACCGCGCCCGCCTGACGGGGCATATCCGCCCCGTGCCCGAGGCATACGAGGCGCTCGCCGTCTACTGCGGCGTTTCGGACGGCGAAGCAAAAAAGGCGCTCTCGTCCATGCGCTTTTACTGCGGTCTTTTGCGGGCGCCGAACCGCCTGAAACGGAGCGCCGTGCTTGCGGGGCTACGCCTTGCGGGAAAGTACGCCTCCGTCGCGCCCATGCTCATCCCGCTGAAAACGACGGACGCCGCCCAAAATGCGTGCGCGGCGCTCCGTCCGCTTTACGACGCGGCGCTTCACAAGGCAAACACGCTGCTGCCCGCGCTTTGGGCGTTCCTCTCGGAAGGCGCGCCGCTCCACGAGGCATTTTACAGCAATTTCGAAAGCGAGGAGAAGATATGAAACGATTGTCCCCTGCCCGCAG
>CALVPW010000072.1 GCA_944354085.1 uncultured Clostridia bacterium
GCACCTTCGTGACAAGGCGCGCCTGCGTATCGCAGCCTTCGGGCGCCATGTATGCTTTCCAATTTTCGTAGTCGCGATTCCACACGGCGAGCGTAAGGGGGCTCCCCAGCGTGACGCCGTTCCGCACGCCCGATAAGATCTCCGCCTTGTCGCGCTCGATCTTTTGGCGCGCCCCCCGCCCGTAGCCGCTCTGGCGCAGGGCAAGGCAGGCGTCGATCTCCTCCGTGTCCACTTTCAGCCCCGCGGGCAGCCCTTCGAGGATGGCGAACAGCCCCTTGCCGTGCGATTCTCCTGCCGTGATCAGTCTCATGCACTCCCTCCGTGCGCTTTGTGTATCGTATTTACCCCTTTTCGGGCGAGACGGTATATGCGCCGTCCTTGACGGAGACGACGACGTTGCCGCACGCGTCCGTGCGCAGCACCCGCGCCCCGCATGCATCCAGCCGTTCGAGCGTTTCGCCCGCGGGATGTCCGTACGTATTGCCCGCCCCGCAGGAGATGACCGCCTCGCGCGGGCGTACGGTCTTTAACCACGCTTCCGACGTGGCGTCCGCCGCGCCGTGATGCGCGACTTTGAGGACGTCGACCGCGGCAAGATCGACCGCAAAGCCGTTCACCGTCCTCTCTTCTTTGAATTCTGATAGGAGCGCCGCCTCCTGCTCCGCCGACGCATCGGCGCACAGCAACATGCGCACGCCTTCGTAAGCGAGATAGAACGTCGCCGCGTCTTCGTTGCCGCCGTCGCCCGCCGCGGCGGGCGAGAGGCACACCATGTACGCGCCGGAGCCGTCGAGAAAGCACGCGCCCTGCGTGAGCGGCGCACGCGCGCAGCCCGACTGCGCGGCGGCTTCGAGAAAGCGTGCATAATCGCCCGTGCCCTCCGCCGCAGGAAGATACGCCTTCTCCGCACGGAACACGCGCAGCACCTCCGCGAGCCCGCCCACGTGGTCGCGGTCGGTATGCGTCGCCGCGACGATGAGCGAAGTCGGCGCAACGCCCTTCAAATAACGGACGATCAAGTTATCGTGTTCGAACGAACCGTCTCCCCCGTCGATGAGAAAGACGGTGCCGCTCGGGAACTCCACCAGCGTGCAGTCGCCCTGTCCGACCGAAAGAAAGTGTACCCGCAGCTCCCCTTCCGCCCGCGGCGGGACGGGATAGGCGGGCAGCCACAGCCTGTACGGCAGCCATGCCGCCGTCAGCGCGAGCGCCAAAACGATGAGAAGGACGAGCACCGCGCGGAGCACGGCAAACAGCCGCCTCTGCCTCATTTGCGCTTGCCCGCCGCCTTGATCGCCTCGCGGATGGCGGGCAGGCAGCGTTTGGCTTCCTCGTAGCCGATCTCGAACATCGCGTCCGTCGCCGCGCGCGAGACGTCCGTCGCCTTAAAATCGTAAAGATCGGGGCGGAGCATGACGTCCGCCGCGTCGTACCCGCGCGTTTTGGCGTTCTCCGCCGTTTTGACGGGCACAAAATAGTTGATCGCGGAATCGAGAAGACGGGCGAAGCGCCCCTTCTCCTCCTCGGGCTTGGGATAGGCGGAAAGATCGACGGCGACGACGACGTCCGCCCCCAGATCGCGGCATACGTCTGCGGGGATGGCGTTGGTATACGCGCCGTCGTACAGCCGCCTGCCCTCTATTTCCACCCCGCGGAAAAAGGGCGGGATGGCGGCGGAGGCGGTCAGCGCCCGCGCCGTCTTGCCGTGGTCGAGGCGCACGCCCTCGTTGGTCTCCGCATCCGTCGCCCACGCGGCGAACGGGAGCGGGAGCGCCTCGATCTCCCCTTCGAGAAAGTTCTCCAAAAATTCCTCGATGGGCTGCATGTCCGAAAAAGGCCGCAGATTTTTTGCAAATTCTTTTTTGTTGAGGTTATCCACGATGCCCGTCATATCTGCCCAGGTGTATCCTTTGCAGTACAGCGCGCCGACGATGGAGCCGATGGACGTGCCCGTGACCACGCGAAAGGAGAGCCCCGCCTCAGCAAACGCTTTGAGCGCCCCGAGGTGTGCCATCCCCTTTGCCCCGCCGCTCCCCAGCGCCAGCCCCAAAACGGGCGCGGGCGTCCTTAAGCGGAAGAGTTTTTTCACCGATGCCAAAAATCCCATCGCACTACGGCTCCTTTCTTGGCTTTTATTTTACACTCTTTTTTGAAAAAAGTAAACCGCTTTGCGCATATTTTGCTTTTTTTGCGCAAATTTCACGCAAAAAAATCGCATTGTTAAGCAAAAATGGCAAAACGAAAGCAAAAAAAACCGTCCGCAAATGCGGACGGCGGGAAATATGAGATCGTACAGGCTCACATGATGTCGCGCTCGTAGATGGGGAACGCCTCGCACAGCGCCTTGACCTTTGCCGAAACGTCGGGCACGGCGGCTTCGCGGCTCTCGATGATCTCGGTCACGAGGTCGGCGATCCGGATGGCTTCCGCCTCGCGCATGCCGCGCGCCGTGATGGAGGGCGTCCCGATGCGCACGCCGCTCGTGATGAAGGGCGACGTCGTCTCAAAGGGAATGGTGTTCTTGTTCGCCGTGATGTGCGCCTTGTCCAAAAGCGCCTCGAGCTCCTTGCCCGTGAGCCCCTCTTTGCGCAGGTCGACGAGCATGAGATGGTTGTCCGTCCCGCCCGAAACGAGGCGCACGCCGTTGTTGGTGAAGCGCTCCGCCATTGCCGCGGCGTTTTTGACGATCTGCTGCTGATACATTTTGAACGCGGGAGAGAGCGCCTCGCGGAAGGCGACCGCCTTTGCCGCGATCACGTGCATCAAAGGGCCGCCCTGCGTTCCGGGGAACACCGCCTTGTCGATGGCTTTCGCGTACTGCTCCTTGCACATGATCACGCCGCCGCGCGGGCCGCGCAGCGTCTTGTGCGTGGTCGTCGTCACAAAATCGGCAACGGGGACGGGGTTGGGATGCAGCCCCGCCGCCACCAGCCCCGCGATATGGGCGATGTCCACCATCATGAGCGCGCCGACTTTATCGCAGATCTCGCGGATGCGCTTGAAATCGAGGATGCGCGGATAAGCGCTCGCGCCCGAGACGATGAGCTTGGGCTTGCAGGCGAGGGCGATCTTTTCCATCTCGTCGTAATCGATGGTCTCCGTCGCCTCGGAAACGCCGTACGGAACGATATTGAAGTAGCTGCCCGAGACGTTGACGGGCGAGCCGTGCGTCAGGTGTCCGCCGTGCGAGAGGTTCATGCCCATGATCGTATCGCCCGGTTTGAGCATGGCGAAATACACCGCAAAGTTCGCCTGCGCGCCCGAATGCGGCTGCACGTTGGCGTGTTCACAGCCGAAGATCTCCTTCAAGCGGGCGCGGGCGAGGTCTTCGACGACGTCGACGAACTCACAGCCGCCGTAATAACGCTTGCCGGGATACCCTTCGGCATATTTGTTGGTGAGATGGCTCCCCATCGCCGCCATCACGGCAGGCGAAACGATGTTCTCGCTGGCGATGAGTTCGAGGTTCCCCCGCTGGCGCGCGAGCTCGCGCTCCATCGCTTCGGCAACTTCGGGATCGGTGTTTCTGACAGTGGTAAGATCGATCATGCATTTCTCCCGTTCGTATAACGATTTTTCATCATTATAGCAGAAACATGCGTAAATTGCAAGAAGATACCCCGCATTTTCCCGCGCGGCGGCAAAAAAAAGCGCGCATGCCGAGCAGCGCGCAGCTTGTCTTACAGATTGTTCTCGAAAAAGCGCTTCAACGCGTCGGCGGGGACGAAGCCGAGGCTGTTTGCCTTGGGCGCGCCGTCCTTGAACACGATGACGTTGGGGATGGACATGATCCCGTACTTTTGCGCAATTTCGCCGTTGGCGTCGACGTCCACTTTTACGAAAACCGCCTTATCGGCAAATCCGCCCGCGACCTCGTCGAGCACGGGCGCGAGCATCCTGCACGGGCCGCACCAGCTCGCCCAAAAATCGCATACCACGGGGCCCTCTTTGATGAGCGCTTCGAGTTCGGCGCCCGTCACTTCTTTTACGTTCTTTGCCATATCAAGTTCTCCTTTGGATATAATTTGCAAGTTCTTGGAATTTTACGCGCTCCGCGCAGGAATTTTTCATATCCTTGACCTCGGCGGCGCCCTCTTCGAGCTCTCGCTCGCCCAAAACGGCGACAAAGCGCGCTCCCGTTTTATCGGCGTACTTGAACTGCGCCTTGACCGAGCGGTCCATCAGATCGACCTCGCAGGAAACGCCCGCTCTCCTCAGATCCGCGGCGAGCAGGAACGCCTTTTGCCGCGCGGCTTCGTCCATCCCCGCAAGATAGCACGCCACGCCCTCCTCCTGCCGCGGCAGGCAGTTCTCCGCCTCCATCACCATGAGAAGGCGCTCCATGCCCGCGGCGAACCCGACGGCGGGCACGCTCTTGCCGCCCACCTGTTCGAGGAGGGTATCGTACCGCCCGCCCCCGAGCACGGTGCCCTGCGCCCCCGCCGCGGCGGAGACGAATTCGAACACGGTACGGCTGTAATAATCCAGCCCGCGCACGATGGAGGGATCGACGGTGAAGGCGACGCCCGCCTCTTTTAAGAGCGCCTGCACGCCGTCAAAATGCGCGCGGCAGTCATCGCACAGATATTCGAGCATGCGCGGCGCGCCCGCGGCGACCGCCCTGCAGCCCTCCTCCTTGCAGTCGAGGATGCGCATGGGATTTTTTTCGAACCGCACGCGGCAGTCGGCGCACATCTCCCCGATATGCGGCGCAAAGTACGCTTTGAGCGCCGCGTGGTAGCGAGCGCGGCATTGCTTACAGCCGATGGAATTGAGTTCGAGCGAGACCTCTTTGAGCCCGAGCGCCTTCAAAAACCCGTCTGCGAGCGAGATGACCTCGGCGTCCGCCGCAGGGCCCGCCGCGCCGTACAATTCGCATCCGAACTGATGGAATTCGCGCAGCCGCCCCGCCTGCGGGCGCTCGTAACGGAACGCCGAAATGAGATAGTACGCCTTAAAAGGCATCACGCCGCCCGTGAGCCCGTGTTCGAGGAAGGCGCGCGCCACGCCCGCCGTCCCCTCGGGGCGCAGCGTCACCGAACGCCCGCCCTTATCGAGGAAGGTGTACATCTCCTTGTTGACGATATCGGTGGTGTCGCCCACCCCGCGCGCAAACAGCTCGGTATGCTCGAAAACGGGCGTACGGATCTCTTTGAACGCATAGGACGCGGCGATCTTGCGCGCCGTATCCTCGATCTTGTGCCATGCGTACACCTGCGAAGGGAGTACGTCTTTACAGCCTTTCGGGATCTGGATCATGATATTTCCTTGTCTTGTGCGTTATCCCGCGGTTCGCGGCGCATTACAGCACGTATTTTTTCAGGTCTCTGTCTTTGGTGATCTTGGCAAGATGCTCTTCGACGTACTTACGGTCGATCTCCACGGTGACGACGGGATAGTCGCCGCCGCCCGCGTTGAACGAGATGTCTTCGAGCAAAAATTCCATTACGGTATGCAGGCGGCGGGCGCCGATGTCCTCGCTGGTGAGGTTGATCTCCTCGGAGATCTCGGCGATCGCCTCGATGGCGTCCTTGGTGAATTTCAGGTCGATATTGTCGACGGCGAGCAGCAGCGCGTATTGCTGCGTGATCGAATGCTCGGTATTCGTGAGGATGTTCACAAAGTCCTCTTTGGTGAGAGACGCAAGCTCGACGGAGACGGGGAATCTGCCCTGCAATTCGGGGATGAGATCCTCGACGCGCGCCACGTGGAACGCGCCCGCGGCGATGAACAGCATATAATCGGTCTTGACGGGACCGTACTTGGTCATGACCGTGCTGCCCTCGACGATGGGCAGGATATCGCGCTGCACCCCCTCGCGCGAGACGTCCGCCCCGCCCGTGTTCCCCTTTGCGGCGATCTTATCGATCTCGTCGATGAAGATGATGCCGTCGTTTTCGGCGCGGCGGAGCGCCTCGTCCTTGACGGCGTCGTCGTCGATGAGCTTGTCCGCTTCCTCGGCGATGAACAGCTTCATCGCCTCGCCCACCGTCATCTTGCGCTTTTTCTTGCGCTTGGGGAGCATGTCCCCGAAGATGGATCCGAGGTTGATGGCGGCGCCGCCCGGCACGAGCTCCATGTTCTTGGGTTCGTCCGCGACTTCCGTCTCGATCACGAGTTTGTCGAACGTGCCCTTGCGGAGGGAGGCCAAAAGGTTCGCCTCGAACACCTCGCGCGCGGTGTCGCCGCGGTCGTTCTTTTTGACTTCGGCAAGGATCTTGACCATCTTCTGCTCGGCGATGGCGGTGGCTTTGACGGAGACTTCCGCCGTCTTTTCGTCCTTGACGAGGCGGACGGCGCACTCCACCAGATCGCGCACCATGCCCTCGACGTCCTTGCCGACGTAACCGACCTCGGTATACTTGGTGGCTTCGACTTTGATGAAAGGCGCCTTGACGAGCTTGGCGAGCCTGCGGGCGATCTCCGTTTTGCCGACGCCCGTAGGCCCCTTCATGATGATGTTCTTGGGCGTGATCTCGTCGCGCACCTCCTTGGAGAGCTGCGCGCGGCGGTAACGGTTGCGCAGGGCGATGGCGACCGCCTTCTTCGCCTCATCCTGCCCGATGATGTGCTTATTGAGTTCTGCTACGATCTGTTTGGGTGATAAATCCATAAAAAACCTCCCGAATAAGTTCACAGATTTCTTTTTGAACTGACAAAAAGAAATCTCGTGATTTTAAGGAAAACCCATTGCACGGCTGCGCCCGGCAATCGGTTTTCCTCGCCGCCGCTGTTTTCGCAACAGCTTAGCCCGCGGCGGCTCACCTTTCTGCATAAGCCGCGTGAGCGGCAAACAGGGGCGCAAAAGGCATAACGCAGTGACGCCTTTTGCCACGTTATTTTAGCAAGGACACAGAAATTGCTTTTGCTATCATTATGACGCAAGCAAAATCGCATTTTGCGCCAGCGCCCCGCATTTGCGCATATCTGCGCTCTTGCGGAATGAGTGAAGACGGCGATGCCATGACTGTTACAACATATCGCCGCCGAGAGGTGAGCGCGTACGTTATGCCGACAGCCCCTGCGGGGCTTCGGGGTATGCGCGAACTAAGAAATTGCCATTTCAGAGGCAATTTCGTGACCGAAACCGCGCTTTTCATTGGCGCGGTTGAGACAAACAGGCGGTCAGCCGCTTGCGGCGTACCCGCAGGTTTTCTCTTCCATTCGGAAGATTTTCTTCCGTCAGTTCGGAAGAAAATCTCCGAGTACGTCACACCGTTTCGCAAATGATATGGTCGTTGGTGAACACGCAGATCTCCGAAGCGATCTTCAGGGACTTTTTTGCGATCTCCTCCGCAGAGAAGTCGGTGTTCTGCGCGAGCGCCCGCGCCGCCGCCAGGGCGTAGTTGCCGCCCGAACCGATGGCGCAGATGCCCTCGTCCGGCTCGATGACCTCGCCCGTACCCGAGAGGATGAGCAGCGTATCCTTGTCGGCGGTGATCATCATGGCGTTGAGCTGCCTGCCCAGCTTGTCGCTGCGCCACAGCTCCGCCAGCTCCACCGCGGAGCGCATCAGGTTGCCCGCAAACTTGTTGAGCATCCCCTCGAAGCGCTCAGAGAGCGCAAAGGCGTCCGTCACCGAACCCGCGAATCCCAAAATGACCTTGCCGCCGTAGATGCGGCGCACCTTGATCGCAGTATTCTTGAAGATGACCGATTCGCCCATCGTGACCTGTCCGTCGCCCGCAATGGCGGTGACGCCGCCGCGTTTGACGGCGCAGATGGTCGTTCCGTGAAATTCCATGGTTTCCTCCTTTATTCGGCAAGGGCGGCGCGGAAGCGTTCGATCTCGGCAAGCGCGCGCTCTGCCATGAGCCTCTTTTTTTGTGTTTTATCTCTGACGTCCAGCCCGCGCAGAATGCCGTAGTTGGCATTCATGGGCTGGAAATGCCTGTTTTCCGTGGCAATGTAGCGCGACAGCGCGCCCATGACGCTCTCATCGGAGGGCAGAACAGGCTGCCTGCCGCGCAGTCTGCGCAGGCAGTGGATGCCCGCGAGCATCCCGCTCGCCGCGCTCTCCACATATCCCTCCACGCCCGTCATCTGCCCCGCAAAGAAGAGCATGGGCGCATCCTTTGCGGAAAAATCGGCGTTAAGAACGCGCGGGGAATCAAGAAACGTGTTGCGGTGCATGACGCCGTAGCGCACGAACTGTGCGTTCCTGAGCGCGGGGATGAGGGAGAACACCCGCTTCTGTTCGCCGAATCTGAGATTGGTCTGACACCCCACAAGGCCGTAGAGCGTTCCCTCCGCATTCTCGCGACGCAGCTGCAGCACGGCGTACGGGCGTTTTCCCTCCCCGTCCGCAAGCCCCACGGGTTTGAAGGTGCCGAAACGCAGGCTGTCCCGTCCGCGGGACGCCATCACCTCAACGGGCATACAGCCCTCGAAGATCTCCCGCTTTTCAAAG
>CALVPW010000073.1 GCA_944354085.1 uncultured Clostridia bacterium
ACTTTATGGCGGTATGCCAAACATATTCCGTGCGGTAGAAGGTTACTTCCGCATCGTGCCGTATTTGGGCGTATTTGCGGCGATCCTGCTCGCATACTTGTGTTTCAGCACGGTGATGGGGCGCCGCCGCGGGGTTGGAACGCTGCAATCGCTGGGAGCGGGTAAAAAACAGATCGCGCTCGCCGTCGGTATCCCCATATTTGTATTTTGTCTCATCGCATCGCTGGGCGCGCTGTGCGTGGAAGGATGTTTCCTGCTTTACATGAACGGATTGCTTTCCGAGCAGATTTTGGATAATTTAGTGTTTTGGGGAGAGTTTTTTGCATGGGAAGGTATAGCTTCCGCAAAGATATATCCCTTCACGTTGGGATGGGAGACGGTGCTCTTTACCTTTGGCGTGCCGCTTGCGATCGCGGCGATCGCGACGCTTGTTACGGTGTGGCTCGTCTTCCGCACGCCCGTAGTGGATAACCTCAACAAAAAGGAATTCCGCCTGTTCTCAAAAAAGGCGCGCTGAACGCAGCACATGCAGAACTTGTGTGGGGGCGTTGTGTGATGAAACTTGGCTTAAAATTCGGATTTAAGATGCTGCTTCGTAATCCCGTGCGGGTTGCGGCGAGCTTGCTCGCCGCAATTGCCGCATTCGGCATAGCGGGCATGTGCATCTTTACGCTGTGTTATAATACCGTCCCTTGGGAGAGAGAGACGTATTTTAACGGTGACGATAAATATGTAAATATTGCTTATGGTCATAATGGTTATGATGCGATCTGGAAGACGCCCGTAAAATTGACGATCGATGATATCGGTCAATTGGAAAAGGAAATAGGGGCGCTTGGGTGTGGATATACGATCGATTTCGATTGTGGAAGAAATTCGACCCACGCATTGGCAGAGCAAGCGATCGGCGCATATCGTTTGAGCGATCACGTTGCGGCAGACGAGGATATTTTTGCGCAAGACTTTTGTGAATATCGCGGCGAAATTCTTTTTGCACCATATGAGGATTGTCGTGACGGCTGGCCGCAGTCGCCGTTGCCGCCGACATGGGAGTTGTATCCCAACATATATAACAACTTTTACAGGCGGATGACGATCTATCCCAACGAAGAGGCGGTGCAGGAATTCGGTTACACACTGACAGGGCGGCTCCCGCAAGCCGTGAACGAGGTCGCCATCCCGCAATGGCTGTACAACTGCTTTTTGTGCTACGGATATAAGGACAGAGAGGGGAAGGTATATCAGATCGATCGCGAAGAGGATATCCTCGGCAAAACGCTCTCCATGACGCAGGCTGAAAAGAAACCCGTTTATCTCGACGGACAGTATCTTTGGGATGAATACGCATGGTCGTGGGAAGAGGCGGCGATCGTGGGCATCGTACACACCGATTACGAGGAAGAGGGCTTTTTCGAAAAAAATCTCAGGTGGGTATCGAAAGACATCGAACAACAATGGGATACAGATTTTGACGGCGAACAACAGTGGGATACAAATTTTAAGGAATGGGAATATGCAATTCCGCCGCACTTGGGATTGATCGTGAGCCGCGCATATATCGATCAGTTTGATCGGCAGCTGATCGACGAATATATTCAATGGAACAGCCTTACCGTGCTGCGCTATGGAGAACATCAAGAGGCGCTTTTTTCGTATTTGACAGATTGGAAAGTGCAAAAAAGTTTTTCTTCCGCAGTTATTTCAGGTACGTGGGGAGGGGAGCGGACTACGATATATTCGCAGCCGTTTCTGTCGGCTACACTGATCGCCACATTGCCGTGGGTATTGAACGAGGTCACGGTCTATTTTCGCATCGTGCCGTATTTGGGCGTGTTTGCGGCGATCCTGCTCGCATACTTGTGCTTCAGCACGGTGATGGGGCGCCGCCGCGGGGTGGGCACGCTGCAATCGCTGGGAGCAAGTAAAAAACAGATCGCGCTCGCCGTCGGTATCCCTATTTTTGTATTTTGTCTCATCGCATCGTTGGGCGCGCTGTGCGTGGAGCTCGGATTCATGGGATATATGAACGGGCTGCTGAACACGTACGTGCTGCCTGAATTGCAGCTGCAAGGATACGCGTTGTCGTCCGTTCCCTATCCCTTTACGCTGGGATGGGAGACGCTGTTCTTTACCTTCGGCGTGCCGCTTGCGATCGCGGCGGTCGCGACGCTTGTTACGGTGTGGCTCGTCTTCCGTGCGCCCGTGGTGGATAACCTCAACAAAAAGGAATTCCGCTTATTCAGGAAGAGGAGGTAGCCTATGCGCTTTGCAACCATTTTACGGATGAGCGGCAAAAACGTCTTTTCGCACGTGCTGCGCCTGATCGTGGTATTGCTATTGGCGTCGGTCGCGCTCGGATTGTTGGGCACGGCGGTCGCCGCTGCCCGCTTCGATCATACGGCGGCGCGGTGGGATAGCCTGTACCCCTACGAATATCGCTATCTCCTCGAAGAGGAAGGGCGCGTGCTCTCGGACGCGGGCGCTGAACGCCTGCGCGCGTTGGGACGGCCGTTCTCTTTCGCCGCGCCCAATACGCAGAATATCGCCCGCAGCATGACGGCATTCCTCGATCCCGAGCCCGATACGGCGTATGGCACGACGGGCGCACTGTATACTTCGCCGCCCTATATGATCGCTGCCGATGCGGCGGCGCTCGCCGCAGCGGGCGGCAGGGTGATCGGACGGCTCCCCGAAAGAACGGACGAGATCGCACTCTGCGCCTGTCAGTTCCAACTCTTCCTCGTGCACGGATATTACGATAATATCGCTGCGCCCGTCACGTACGACGAGCAGTTCCGCCCCGTTTATGACGAAGCGGCGCTCTATCCCGTGACGGACGCCGAGAGCTTCGTGCGTCAGGGGCGGAAGATCTTGCTGCAAGATCCCGCGGCAAGCGATATTTCAGCCACGCTTCAGGCGACGATCGTGGGCGTGGTGGAGCTCGGCGCGTGCCCGTATGACCATACCGCAGCAACGCACCCCGCCGATTATCACGATGCGATCTATGTTTCCTCCGCCTATTTTACGGCGCTCAATGCGGGCAGGAATGTCGTTGCCATGGTGGAAAAACAGGCGCGGGACAGCGATATTGCCTATTTCAGCGCCGTCGAAGCGGCGGGATTTATGTTTGGTTCCGAAGTTTTGCAGGAGCTCGACGCGGGCGCGGAACAGCTGGACACCATGAAGCAGGTATTCGGCTATATCGGCATCGGGCTGGCGGCGTTCTGCATCGTGCTCATCTATCAGTTCACGAGTTTTATCATGGAGAGCAAAAGGGGAGAGATCGGCATCTTGCGGGCGCTCGGCGCGGGAAAACGGGATATCGTCATCCTGTTTTTGATGCAGAGCCTGCTGCTTTCCCTGCTGCAGGCGGCGGGCGGCGCGGTGGTGATGCTCGCGCTCGTGCCATCCGTCAACGCCGTCGTGAGCAGCGGCGTGAACGCGCAGATCGTCTTTTTGCGCTTTTCCTTCGTCGCGTTCGTTATAGAGCTTGCGGTGAGCGTCGTCGTCACGGCGCTTTCGGCGCTGCTGCCCATCGCAAAAGTTGCAAAAATGTCGCCCGTGGATGCGATCCGCAGGAACGAAGTATAAAAGGAGAAAAATATGTTTCAGGCAAAAGGACTTTCAAAAACCTATCATGTCAAGAACGGGGAGGACGTGCACGCGCTCAAAAACGTCGATCTCACCTTCGGCGATACGGGGATGGTATTCATCCTCGGCAAGTCGGGTTCGGGAAAATCGACGCTGTTGCATCTTTTGGGCGGATTGGACAGGCCATCGGCGGGAGAGATCGTCCTCGACGGCGTTTCGAGCGCGGGATTTAAGGACGGTGATTGGGACAAATACCGCAACCAAAGCGTGGGGTTCGTCTTTCAGGAATACAACCTGCTGCCCGAATTTTCGGTGCGGGACAACATCGGGATCGCCCTCGAACTGCAAAAAAAGAAGACGGACGCCGCCGTCATCGACGCCGTACTGCAAAAAGTCGAATTAAAGGGGATGGAAAACCGCAAACCCGCAGAACTTTCGGGCGGGCAGCGGCAGCGCGTCGCCATCGCGCGGGCGCTCGTCAAAGATCCTAAGATCGTGTTCGCCGACGAGCCGACGGGCGCGCTGGACGAGGAGACGGGCAGGAGCATCCTTGCGCTTTTGAAGACGCTCTCTCAAGAGAAGCTCGTGATCGTCGTCACGCACGACAGGGATTTTGCCGCGGCATATGGCGACCGCATCATCGAACTTTCCGACGGCGCCGTGGTCGGCGACGAAGTCCTGCCGCCGCAGGAAGTTGTTCAGGAATAAAACTTTGGGCAAATTATACAATATCGCGCGGGCTTTTTGTGGGGATTGCCTATTGCGCTTTTCCGCGAAATATAGTAAAATATGCGTATAAAAAGTTTTCTTGATAAGGAGAGGAAATTATGTCCGGTCTTTTGCTCAAAGGCATCAACAAGGTATATCCCGGTGGCAACCAGGCAGTCTTCAACTTCTGCCTCGACATCCGCGATAAAGAGTTCATCGTCTTCGTCGGTCCTTCCGGCTGCGGTAAGTCCACGACGCTGCGCATGATCGCCGGTCTCGAAGAGATCTCTTCGGGCGAATTGTACATCGACGGCAAGCTCGTCAACGACGTCGTCCCCAAGGACAGAGATATCGCCATGGTCTTCCAGAACTACGCGCTCTATCCTCATATGTCCGTGTACGACAACATGGCATTCGGCTTAAAGCTCCGCAAAGTGCCCAAGGACGTTATCGACGAAAAGGTCAAAGCCGCGGCGGAGATCCTCGGCATCACCGATTACCTTTCGCGTAAGCCCAAGGCGCTCTCGGGTGGTCAGCGTCAGCGTGTCGCGCTCGGCAGAACCATCGTCCGCGAGCCCAAGGTCTTCCTGCTCGACGAGCCTTTGTCCAACCTCGACGCGAAGCTCCGCGCACAGATGAGAACGGAGATCTCCAAGCTGCACGTCCGCCTTGCGACGACGTTCATCTACGTCACGCACGACCAGATCGAGGCTATGACGATGGGTACCCGTATCGTCGTCATGAAGGACGGCTTCATGCAGCAGGTCGATACCCCTCAGAATCTCTACGATTATCCCATCAACCTCTTCGTCGCGGGCTTCATCGGCACGCCTCAGATGAACTTCTTCAAGAAGTCCACCATCACCGAAGAGGGCGGCAAGGTCTATGTCAACTTCATCGGCGGCAACAAGATCCTTCTGCCCAAGTCGATGGTCTCCAAGATCAAGAACCTCGATGCGTATAAGAACACGGGCAAGGAAGTGACGCTCGGCGTCCGTCCCGAGGATATCCACGAGGACGACCTGTTCATCTCCAACTCGCCCGATACCATCGTCAAAGCCCGTATCGACGTCATCGAAAAACTCGGCGCCGAGACGCAGATCTACTGCGACCTCGACTACGAGAACGATAAGAACACCATCGTCGACAACGCTGCGCAGATGATCGCAAAGATCTCGTCCCGCGCAACGGTCAACCTTGGCGAAGTCGTCGAGCTTGCGTTCGACGCGAAGCACATCCACCTCTTCGACGGTTATACCGAAGCGACGATGCTTGAACGCGACGAGCATTACGACGTCATCCCCGAGAATGCGGAAGGCGCGGCGTTCGTGCCTCCTACACCGCAGGAGATGCAGGAGATGATCGACAAGGCGCGTGTCGTCACCAAGGAAATGAAGAAGCAGGCGAAGCACGACGCGAAGATGGAAGCACGCCGCAAGGCTGCTGCCGCCGCTGCCGAAGCTTCCGGCGAGACCGCACCCGAAGAAGAAAAGAAAGACGAGGAGTGATCGTCTCTTACCGTACCCCGAGCAAACCGCTCGGGGTACTTTTTGTTTTGCGCCTCATCTCCTATTATGAGGGAGGCGCCCTGCAGGGGCGGTGGGAGCAGCGCCCTCAGTCTCGCTGCGCTCGCCGGCGCCCTCCAAGGAGGGCGCCAAGGACAATGGCTGCGGTGCGGCGTTCGCGCCTTGCAAAAAAATTTTGTTCGGATACGCCGAATGATTTGACAAACCGCCCGAAAAAGGGTATGATGGCGCCATCCAAAAAAGGAGGAGTTTTGCGATGTGGTGGGATGTGATCTTGGACGCGCTGCTGGATACGCTCAAGCTCTTTCCTTTTTTATTTTTGCTGTACGTGCTCATCGAGCTCATGGAGCACAACACCAAAGTCGGGCGGGCGAGCCGCGCGCTTTCGGGAAAGTGGGCGCCGCTCGTTGGGAGCGCCACGGGGCTCGTGCCCATGTGCGGATTTTCGGTGATGGCGGCAAAGCTGTACGAACACCGCCACGTCACGCTGGGCACGCTGCTCGCCGTGTTCATCTCCACGAGCGACGAGGCGTTTTTGGTCATGCTCGTATCCGAAATGTCGTGGCTGAACAAGCTCGTCTCCATCCTTTCCATGTGCGGGATCAAACTTGTTTTGGGTGCGGGCGTCGGGTATCTCGTTGACGTTCTTTCCCGCCGCAAAGAGGTCTCGCCGCTGCCCGAATACGACGTTCACGGGCACCATGTCTGCGATGAGCCTTCACAAACGCCGCTGCCCGACGCCGAAGGCGCGTATACCGCATGCGAACATGCCCATGCCGAAAAGTGGTTTTTGCTCTATCTCGTTTCGCCGCTTTTGCACGCGCTCAAAGTCGCCGCGTTCGTGCTTGCCGTCAATCTGCTCTTCGGGTATCTCTTCTTTTTTGTGGGCGAGGACGTCGTCATCGGCTTTTTGCGGGGGAGCGGGTATTGGTATCAGCCGCTCGTTTGCGCGGTGCTGGGGCTCGTGCCAAACTGCGTCTCTTCCGTCATCCTTGCCGAAGTGTACGCGATGGGCGGCATTGCGTTCGGGAGCTGTATGGCGGGGCTCGTCGTCAATACGGGGCTCGGCATTTTAGTGCTCTTCCGCCGCGGCGGCGAATGGAAACGCGCGCTCGTCATCGCGGCGGGGCTGCTGCTCCTCGGGATCGCCGTGGGGTATGCGGTGAACGCAGTCAACGCGGCGCTCCCGCCCCTGAATATTTGACAAATCGCCCGCGCTATCGTATAATATAGGCAGATACGATAAGAGAGGGTGTCATGCAATTTTTGAGCCGCAAGGCGCGCACCGTTCTGCCCTATACGGCGGGCGAACAGCTGCGCGACAGGCAGTATGTCAAACTGAATACCAACGAAAATCCCTACCCGCCCTCGCCGCGCGTGACGGAAGCGCTTGCACGCGTTGCGGGAGACGATCTGCGCAGATATCCGCGTCCCGATGCGGGGCTGCTGCGCGCCGCCGTTGCGGAACGCGAAGGCGTTTCGCCCGAAAACGTTTTTTGCGGGAACGGGTCCGACGAAGTGCTCGCGCTGAGCTTTCCCGCTTTTTTTGACGGGGACGGCGCGGGCGCTTGTTTTGCAGATATCACCTACTCCTTTTACGAGGTATTCGCATCGTTTTTCGGGATCCCGCATACCGTTGTGCCCCTTCGCGGTGATTTTACGCTCGATCTTGCCGCGATGCAGCAAACGCCTTGCCGGGGCTATTATATCGCCAATCCCAACGCGCCCACGGGCATCGGCGTTCATCGGGACGCGATGGAGGCGTTCGTTGCCGCGGCGAAGGATAAGATCGTCATCGCCGACGAGGCGTATATGGACTTCTTCGGCGAGAGTCTCGCGCCGCTCACCAAGCGCTATCCCAACCTTCTTGTCGTCAAGACGTTCTCAAAGAGCTATTCGCTCGCGGGCATCCGCTGCGGATATGCGGTGGGGGACGCGGCGCTCATCGAGGGGCTCTTCCGTATGAAGGATTGCTTCAATTCCTATCCCGTCGACGCCGTGTGCGAGGCGGTGTGCACGGCGGCGCTCTCCGACGAAGGATATCATCAAAGGACGACGGCGCGCATCGTACAAGAGCGCGAGCGCCTGCGCGGCGCGCTCCTTGCGCTCGGGTTCACCGTTCCGAAGAGCGATGCGAACTTTCTGTTCGCGGGGCGTGCGGCGCGTTCGGGAAAGGAGATCTACACGCGTTTGAAGCAGGAAGGCGTGCTCGTCCGTTTTTGGGATAAGCCCGTGCTGCGCGATTTCTGCCGCATCACGGTGGGCACGCCCGAAGAGAACGACGTGCTCTTGCAAAAGCTGGAAAATATCTTAAAATAGGGGGCGCGCATATGCCGTTCGGCGCATGCGTACCAAAGAGGGAGCCCGCAAACGCGGGAGGACTTACGTTTACGGATGCCCGCACGGGCGCGGAAGCATTTTTGAGCGGGCGGGCAGGCAAGGCGCTCGTCCTTGCCGAAGACGCCGCCTTTTGCGCCATGCTGCCCGCGGTACGTTCGCCGCGCGCGATCTCCGTTTTATGGGAGGGCGACGCGCTCGGGCTCTTTGCGCTGCCCGAAGTTTGCTGCGTCCTTGCGGCGGGCGGGGCGGATGTGATGCGTGCGGCGCGTTTTTTTGCGGCGGTCCGCAGGATCCCGTGCGCACTCTTTCCCGTTTCCGCCGCGCTCGACGGCGTGTTCACGGCGGCAGGCGAGGCGGGTGCGCCGCCGTCTGCCGAGATCGTTTGCGACGAAGCCCTCATGGCGTCTTCCGCGGGGGAAGGCTACGCCCGCATCCTGTTGGCGCGGCTCGCTCTCTTTGAAGCGCGCGCCGCGGGGATGCTGCGCCGCGCGCCCTTTGGCGGGGAGGCGTACGAACGGGCGTTCGGGCACAGCGATATCCGCGGGGAGCTGCAATTTTTGGAGATCGTGCGGCGGAATGCGGCGCTCCGCATATGCGAGGCGGCGGGCGCGCCGCGGGGCGAGAGCGCCTATATGCAAGGTCCCGCATATGCGCGTTGGCGGACGCTGACGGCGCTTTATCACGCGTTTTTTGCGGCGGGCGAACCGCGGCGGTACTTCGTGCCCGATTATGCCGCCCGCGCCGCGGCGGCGGGCGTCGGATACGCCGCGCTGCGCATCCCTTCGCCGCAGGAATACGCCGCCCGCGCCATCCGCTTCGAGCAGCTGCGCGGGATGCTCCTCACCGAGCTCAAAGCGCTGACCGCGCGGCGGACGGAGCACGAGCGTGCGCTCAGAACGTTGGGGGCGGCGGTGCCCGCGCCCGATCTCAAACTTTTACGGGGGCTGCCCGAACGGGCGGAAGAGGGGCTCACGCCGCTCATCCGCGACTTCGGGCTGATGGATGCTTTGATATGACGAAAGAAGAATTGCTGCAATCCGTCGATCTGTTTTTGCTCGATCTCGACGGAACGGTCTATCTGGACGAAACGCCCATCGGCGACATGTGCGCGACGCTCGCGCGCCTGCGCGGCATGGGGAAAAAACTCGTGTATCTCACCAATAATTCCTCCAAAACGCCCGACGAGTACATCAAAAAGCTCACGCGCATCGGGCTTTGGGGGGAGGGCGACGCCGTATACACTTCGGCGATGGCGGCGATCGAGTATCTCCGCGCCCGCCATGCGGGACAAACGGCGTACGTTTTGGCGACGCAAGCCGTGCGCGGGCAGTTTTCTGCGGCGGGGATCGCGCTCGACGACGTTGCGCCCGACGTATGTGTGCTCGCTTACGACGTGACGCTGGATTTTGGCAAGATCAGGCGCTTCAACGAGTGCCTTGCGGGCGGCGCGGTGTATATCGCCACCCATCCCGACGACGTATGCCCGACGGCAGGCGTACCCATGCCTGACGTCGGTTCGTTCATCGCCATGTTCGAGCGCGCCTGCGGACGGCTGCCTTCCGTCATTTGCGGCAAGCCGTTCACGGTGATGGGGGAGTGCGTACGGCGGGCGTTCGGCGTGCCTGCCGCGCGCACCTGTATGGTGGGCGACAGGATGCATACGGATATCCGCTTCGGCAACGCCAACGGCATGAAGTCGCTCCTCGTGCTCTCGGGCGAGACCACGCAGGCGACGATGAAAGATTTTCCCGATCGTCCCGACGTCGTCCTGCCCTCCCTCAACGAAATTTTCTGAAATGCGTTTGAACCCACCCGCCGCGGTGGTAAAATAAGAATAAGGACCGTGCCGCGCCGCACGGCGGAGGAAACTATGAAAGAGATCACCATCCTCGGACGTTCGCCCGTCCGTATCGCCCTTTCGGGGACCATCGATTCGTCGAATGCGGAGGATTTTTTCGCCGAAGTCATCGCGCTTTATAACGGGGCGCCTTCGGATATCACGTTCGAGTGCGAGCAGTTGGAATTCATCGATTCCACGGCGCTCGGGACCTTCGTCAAACTGCTCAAACATGCCAAAACGGACGGCTATACCGTCCGTCTGACGGGGTTGAGCGCCAGACTCAAAAAACTCTTCGTCATCTGCGCGCTCGACAGGATCATGGAGATCGCATGATGGAACTTTTTAAGATGCGCGTCGCGCTGCGCAGCGACGTGATGACGACGGTACGGCTCGCGACGGGGGGCGTCTGCTCGCTCGCCGCGCTCAGTTACGACGACGGGGAGGACTGCAAAGTCTGTGTGACGGAGAGCCTTCTTCTCTTGCTGCGCGGCGGTTACGCCTGCGCCGACGTGACGTTCACGGAAGGCGATGCGCTCTCCGTTCTGGTCGAAGGGGAGGGCGGCGCGGCAAAGAACGCCCCCTGCGAAGAGGACGAGATCGCCCTCGCGCTCATCAACGCTTTGGCGGAGAACGTCGAGATGCGCAGGCAGGACGGCGCGCTCAGGACCATTGCGTTCACCTTCGGGAAGCAGGCATGAACGACGAAGAATTGTTCCGCAAATACCGTGAAACGGGCGACGTTGCCATCCGCAACGCCATCGTGGAAAAATACCTCTATATCGCTTCGGTGATCGCCAAAAAGTTCGTCGGGCGCGGCGTGGAGTACGACGATCTGTATCAGGTCGCCTCGCTCGCTCTGATCAAAGGGGTGGATAGGTTCGACGAGAGCAAGGGCTCCAAATTTTCCACGTTCATCACGCCCACCATCACGGGGGAGATCAAAAATTATTTCCGCGACCGTTCCCGCCTCGTGCATCTTCCGCGCAAGGTGAGCGAGCTGAGGGTGGGGATCAAGCGCGAGGCAGAGCGCTATCTTGCCGAAACGGGCAAAAACGCCACCGCAAAGGAGCTTGCCGACCGCCTCGGCGTGAGCGAGGAAGACGTGATCCGCTGTTCGGAGGCGGGCGGCGTCGTTTCGCTCGACGGCGCAGCCGACCGCGAAGGGGAGAACGTCAGCCTTTACGACGTGATCCCCGCCGAGGAGAACGTGTTCGAGGACGTGGAGAACCGCGATGCGGTGCGCGCCGCGCTCGCCTCCCTTTCGGAGACGGAGCGCAAACTCGTCATGTACCGTTTCGGGAAGGAACTCTCGCAGATGGAGACGGCGAAGCGCATGGGCGTTTCGCAGATGAACGTCTCGCGGATGGAACGCAAGATCTTGCAAAAACTCAAGGAAAACCTCAAAAAGACGATGGTGGAATGATGTTTTTCGAAGTGGACGATTACGAGGCGCTGCGCACGTCGCTGCAACAGATGTGCGACGCGCTCGAAAGGGAATGCGTTCCCGTCGACGCCGTGTTCAATTGCAGGCTGATCGCCAACGAGCTGCTCGTGAACGCGCTCCGTTACGGCGGCGGGCATGCGGCGTTTTCGGCGCGGCGCGAAGGGGACACGCTCCGTATCACCGTGCAGAGCGCCGTGCGCTACCGTCCGCCCGCCCGCTCTTCCTGTTCGGACGTCACGGCGGAATGCGGGCGCGGGCTCTTTTTGGTGGATGCGCTCAGCGAACGCCGCGAATACAACGACAGCGAGGGCATCTGCGTCACCGTCCGTCTTTTATAAACCGTATAAAAAGATCCGCTCTGCGATCGCAGAGCGGATCTTTTATGCGTTGTTATGCGCGGCTGACGTAAGCGTACAGTTTATCGAGCAGCGCCGAGGAGATATGGCTGCGGTATCTGCCGAAGTAGATGAACACCTTCGAGAAGAATTCGCGGTTGTCTCCGCCGATCACGTACGCGGGCAGATAGGCGAGATCGCCGTACTTGTTGGCGATGAACAGATCGCCGAACTCGTTCTTCTCCTGCGGCGTGAGGCTGTTGATGAAGGAATCGTAGGTGTACTGCGACGCGTCGTAATTGGCGACGGGCGCGGGCGCAGGTGCGGGGGCGGGAACGGGCTGCGCGTATACGGGCGCGGGCGCGGGCTGATACGCCGCTGCGGCGGTCGCGGGTTCGGGTTCCATGCCCATCGCAAGCGCCGCCATGCTGCGCTCGAATTCGCTCATCGGCGTCTCTTCCGCCTTCACGGGCGCGGGCGCAGGCGCAGGTACAGGTGCGGGCTCCGCGGCGGGCGCGGGCTGCTGCACATTCGCGGGCTGCTGCGCGGGGTAGTAGGGCATCGGCTAGAAGGGCATCGCCACGGGCTGTTGGTTGTATACGGGCGGATGCACGTTGACGGTCACGTTCTGCGGCGGCTGCGCTTCGGCAACGGGCTGGCTGACGTTGACGGTCACGTTTTTGAGTTCGTTCTCCGCGGGTGTCGTCTGCACGGCGGCGGCTGCGGGCGCCGCGTATGCGTTTTCGCTGCGGACGGCGGGCTGCGCTTGAAGCGGCTGCGCTTGGAGCGCGGCGGCTTCTTCTTCCGCCTCCTCTTTGCGCGCCTTGGACGCTTGGAGGATGGCGACGACGAGGGACAGAAGGAGCGCTGCGAGCGGCGCCGCCATCAGGAGGATGGTGGAGAGCAGCTGCGTATTAAAGAGCGTCCACTCATTGTCCAAAAGACCGTTGGAGACAACGGCGAGCACCGCGGCGATGAGCATGAGCCCGAACCGCACGGCGTCGAACACATACGATTTTTTCGCGTTCAGGCGGATCGCGGAGACCAACACGTTAAAGATGATAAGCGCCGCGAGCGCGAGCGTCGAGATGGCGAAGAACAGGTTGTCCTTGACTGCCGACGCGCCGCCTAAAACAGTAAGCTGCATGAAAAGCGACTGCTTATTGCACAGCGCGTATACTGCGAGCACCGTGAGCACGAAGAGGATGATATTGAGGAGCGCCAAGCCCTTTCTGCGCGCGAACGCCGCAACGATCAGGCACAGCAGCGCCGCGCCCGCGATGATGAGGGTGGGCACGTCGAACATCCCTTTCTGAAAGCCGTCTTCCAAAAGGCGCGTGGTGTAAAACACGGTGCACGCCAGCCCGAAATAGCCGAGGAAGACGGCAACGAGCCCCGTCATGGCGCAGTTCTTCGCCGCTTTGGGGACGCAGAAGGAGACGATCGCCGTCACGAGAGAGATCACAACGGCGGCGGCGGTCGTAAGGGCGGAGAGCAGCAGCGCCGCCTCGCTCATATTCAGGTAGGTATAAATGCCGTTAAAATAGTCGCCGATGCCCATGTCGAACACGGTTTTCACGTAATAGATGAAAAAGCCGATCAGCGATCCGTCAAGCGTGCCTTCGTTGGCGCCGAACAGCGTGCTGTGCGCCAAAAAATCCACCCAGCGCGAAAGGAGCCCGAGGAACAGGCCGCCTGCGGCGAGGACGAACGCGATCACGGCAAGCGCGCGGTATCCGCCTGCCCGGACGGGGCGTTCCGTTTCGGGACTGTTTGCGGCAACCATGTCCGCGCCCGACTGTACGTTTACGTTCTGGCTCATATGTGTCACACTCCGAAAGAAATTCGAACTTTTGCGGGAAAATATGATATTTCCCCAATTCTCCTCTATTATAGCATGCGGGAAAGGGCGTGTCAATACGCTTGATTGAAAAAAGAAATATTTGTGCAGATTGCTTTGTATGAAATTTGCGTGAAAAGCATGAAAATGCAGACATGGTAGGCATATTTTCGTAAAAAGCCCTTGATATTTGTATTTGCGGGTGGTATAATGAAAGCGGCGTTTGGCAAAAATAACCAAATCCGCCAAGGGGGCATGTCCGCGATGAAAAGCGCGTACACGGAGTTGAAAAAGGTGCTCGCCGACCTCGGCGAAAAGACGGGCGTAGAAGTGCGCCTTGCGCCGCGCGGCGGGGAGGAAACGGCGTTTACGCTCGCCTACCGCGGCGAAGCGGTAAAAGCGTGGCTTAGCGGCAGCGGCGAGACGGCGCTGCGGGAGGCACGGCTCGTGCAGTATCTGGTAGAGAACGCCGATTCGCACACGCTCATCCCGCCCAAGGAGGAGGCACTGCGCACCATCCTTTTGGGGGAGGGCGGCGGCTGGTACGCCTTCCGTTTCATGACGAAGTTCAATCTTGCCGACGGGGTCTGCGTCGCCGTGGACGTCGTTCCCGATAAGCGCGTCGCGGAGGCGTACGCGCAGATCGAACGCACCGTTTCGGATACGCAGGATATGGCGGTGCGCATGGACGATACCCGCATCGCCGTGGTGCATTTTGCCGACGGCGAGCAGAGCGCCTATGAATTCGGCGTATTTTTGCGCAATTCGCTGTACGAAGAGCTGGGTATCCGCGCGAGCGTGGGCACGGGGTGCGAAGTGCGCTCGTTTTCGGAGATCGCGCGCTCTTATTTGCAGGCGGTGACCGCCGTGCGCGTGAGCGCCATCTTCAAAGGGGAGGGCGAGGTGCATTCCTACCGCGAGTATCTTCTCGTAAAGCTGCTCGAAGATCTTCCCAAGAGCCGCATGCAGGAATACCTCGATCAATTCCGCGCCGCGGATGCGGAAGAGGTCTTTGAGGACGAGGAGATGACGGAGACGGCGGAGGCGTTCCTCGAAAGCAGTCTCAATGTTTCGGAGACGAGCCGCAACCTCTTCATGCACCGCAATACGCTCATGTACCGCCTCGATAAGATCGAGCGCGTCACGGGGCTGAATATCCGAAAATTTTCGGACGCCGTCACATTCCGTATCCTTTCCGTCCTATATAAATTATTGCAGACGTGAAAGAAGGAGCGCCTATGAAAGAAAAAAACGCCGCCCCGCAGCGGGCGCGTCCGCGCCGCGTTTGGCGCGTTTTGAGCGCCGCTTTAGCGCTTTTGCTGCTTGCCGCGGCGTTCGCGGCGGGCTGGCTCGTGTGCGGTTACCGCATCGACCCGCGCCTCAAACGGCTGGGCTGGATGATCGACACGCTCGAAGAGAATTATTATCACGCGGTGGATACCGACGCGCTTTACGACGAGCTTTACGATGCCGTCGTGCCCGATGCGTTTTCGCATCTGTATTCCGAGGAAGAATACGACGCGCTCGTTGCCGAGGGCGAGGGGAACAACGCGGGCGTCGGGATCAGCCTCGTATCCGATGCGGACGGCGCGCGTTTTTTCCGCGTGACGGAAAATTCTCCCGCCTGCCTTGCAGGGATCCGCGCGGGGATGTACCTTCTCGGCTGGGGAACGGAGGACGGCTCGCCCGTCACGGGGAGCGCCACCGAGCTCATCGGGTTCGTAAAAACGCAGACGCAGCCCTTTTATATTTACGCGGCGTGGGATGCGGGCGCGGCGCTTTCCGAGGAGAACGCCTACCGCGTGCAGGCGCGCGCATATAAAGCGGCATACTGCGTCTATCGCGACGGCACGGGGACGTTCGCCTTCCGCGGCGAGGAAAAAGCCGTCCTGCAGGACGTGACGCAGACGGCGGGCGCGCTCACGTCGCTCGCCGACGATACGGCGTATATCCGCCTCGACGCGTTCGACGGGAATTGCGCCGCGGAATTCAAAGAGTGCCTGTCTTTGATGAAATCGCGCGGAAAAACGCATCTTATCCTCGATCTGAGGGGGAACGGCGGCGGATACATGGACGATCTGCGCGCCATTGCCGCACATCTTTTACGCGATGCGTCCGAAAAACGCCCCGTGGTGGCGCGCGCCGTCTTCCGCAGCGGCGACGCGGTCGAATACCGCGCGTCGGGCAACGATTTTGCCGCATACTTCGGCAAGAACGGCAAGGTGACCGTGCTCGCGGATGAGAACAGCGCGTCGGCGTCCGAATGCCTGATCGGCGCACTCGTCGACTACGGGACGATCGCGTTTTCGGATATCTATCTTCGGCGCGCCGAAGACGGCGTCTGCCGCACCTACGGCAAGGGCGTGATGCAGTCCACCTTTCCCGCGCCCGACGGCGGCGCGTTCCGCCTGACCGTTGCCGAGATCGTCTGGCCGCAGGGCAAGAGCATCCACGGCGTCGGCGTGACGCCCGCGGACGGCGCCGTTCCCGTCGATGCGCCCGCGCTCGCGGGGGAGGAGGACGTATTTTTAGAGCAGGTGATCGCCGCGCTCGGCGCGTGAGATCATCCGATGCCATCCAAAAATAATTCGAGCACCGTACGCGCGCCGTCCTTTTCGGGACGGCGCGCCGCGCGTTCTTGGACGGGCGGGTCGGCGGGCATGGCGAGCATGTGGGCAAAAAGGTCGCGGTTCTCGCGGTAAAAGCATAAAAAATTTTGCAGCGTCTGCCTGTGATCGCCGTCCGCGGCGAGCCAGAATACCAACAACAAGATCAGGGGTTGCATATCCCATCGTATGCAGTCACGCAGGTGCGGGTGCCGCATATGATGATGCGGGAGGCATCCATGAAAGATCTGTTGCATTTTACGGACGGGGAGGACGGCTGGCTGGACGAAGCGCAGGCGCTCGCCGCCGCTTACGACGGAAAAAAACAGGCAGAACTCATCCGCGCCGTCTACGCCCGCGCGGCGGAAGGCAGGCGGAACGGCACGCTCACCGACGCGCAGATCGACGACTTTTGCGCGCGGCTTTCGCCCATGCTCGACGGCGGCAAACGCAAAAAGTTGTACGAACTCGCCGCGGCGCTCAAAAAGATGTAGCCGTTTTTGCGACCGCGCGCAGCGCGGAAAGCAGCGCGTGCACTTCGCGCATGCCCTGTTCGGGCGAAAAGGAGGCGCGCACCAGCCCCGCGGGGAAGGTTTGGAGCGCCTTATGGGCGAGCGGCGCGCAGTGCAGTCCGCCGCGTACGGCGATATTATAGCGTTCGGAGAGCAGGTCGGAGAGCTCTTCGGAAGGGATGCGCGTATGCGCAAATGCGCAGATGCCGCAGGGATCGGGCGAGGAGTATACGCGGAAACCGCGTATCTTCGCAATGCCCTCCGCCGCCGCCTGCGTGAGCGCGATGAGCTTTTTCGCCCACATGCCGCGCCGTTCTTTTACGAGGAGCGCGCCCTCGAACAGCGAACAGACGGCGGGATAGGAGAGGGTGCCGCATTCGAGGCGGTCGGGATAAAAGGCGGGCATATCGAGCCGAAAGCTCTCGCTGCCCGTTCCGCCGAAGAGCACGGGATCGGGGCAGGCGCGCTCGGAAAAGAGCAGGGCGCCCGCGCCCTGGATCGCCTGCATCCCCTTGTGTCCCGCCAGCGCCAAAAAGTCGATGCCCGTCTCCCGCATATGCAAAGGGAGATGCCCCGCGCCCTGCGCGCCGTCCACCGCAAAGAGGACGCGTTCGGGAAGGCGCAGGCGGATGGCGTCGAGGTCGGGCGCGAGCCCCGTCACGTTGGAGGCGGACGTGATGCAGCACAGTCTGGTCTCGGGACGGACGAGGGACGCCACCGTATCGGGCAGGAGCTTCCCGTCCACGAGCGGCACCACCGAATACGTGACGCCCATCGTCTTTTTTGCGTGTTCGAGGGGGCGGAGCACGGCGTTGTGTTCCAAACAGCTCACGACGGCGTGATCGCCTGCGCGCAGCGTGCCCAAGATGGCGATGTTCAGCGCTTCCGTACAGTTTTTTGTAAAGACGACGCGCTCAAAACTCCCGCCGAACAGCTCCGCGAGCAGCTTGCGGCAGGCGAGCACGCGCTCTGCGAGCGCGATCGAACGCTTGTGTCCGCTGCGGCCGGGGTTGGCGCACGCCTTCATGGCGGCAAGGACGGCGCCCTGCACGGCGGCGGGTTTTTCGCCGCCCGTCGCGGCGTTGTCGAGATAGATCATATGCATAATATACGAAGGGGAGGAAGCGAACATGACGATGTTGGCTGTTTTTCGTTCGCGCGCGCAGGCGCTCGACGCGCTTTCCGCGCTCCGCAGCGCAGGCGTGCCCGCAAGAGCCGTTTCCACCCCGCGGGAGGCGGGCGTCGGGTGCGGCGTTTCGCTCGCGTTCGGCGACGCGCTCTTCGCGCGGGTGCAGCGCATCCTCCTGCGGCGGCGGGATACGGCGTTTTGGGGATATCTTCGCGCGTGCGGCGGGACGTATCTGCGCGTATAACTTGCTTTTTTGCAAAAAATATAGTATGATAGGGGCATGGAACACACCAAAGAGATCTTATCGGAATTGGAACGGCTGTACCCCGACGCGGCGCCCGCGCTGCACTTTGCTTCGCCTTACGAGCTGCTCGTCGCCGTCATGCTCTCCGCACAATGTACGGACGAGCGCGTCAACAAGGTGACGGCGGAACTCTTCCGCGCATACAACACCCCGCAAAAGATGCTCACGCTCTCGCAGGAGCAGCTTGAACAAAAGATCTTTTCGTGCGGGTTTTATCACAACAAAGCGGCGCACATCCTCTCCGCTTCGCGCGATATCATGCAAAAATTCGGCGGCGAAGTGCCGTCGACGCAGGAAGAGCTCTGTACGCTCGCGGGCGTGGGGAGAAAGACGGCGAACGTCGTGTACGCGTTCGCGTTCGGCGGCGACGCCATCGCCGTGGATACGCACGTTTTCCGCGTCTCCAACCGCTTGGGGCTCGCCGCAGGCAGCACGCCCGATAAGGTGGAGGCGGGGCTCTGCGCCGTCATCCCCAAAGCGCAGTGGTCGCAGGCGCACCATTGGCTCATCTATCACGGGCGGCGGGTATGCCATTCGCAAAAGCCCGACTGCGCGCATTGCACGCTCGCGCCGCTGTGCGCGTATCATCAAAACAACGCATGAACGATGCCTCCTTTGCACATATTGGCAAAGGAGGATCTTTTATGTCAGCTCTTACGCAACGTGAATTGGCGTCGCTCGCACATTTATTGTCGGGCGAAGAACTTGCCTGCAAAAAGGCGTCGGTATACGCGAATACCCTCACGGACGCGGCGCTCGCCGCCGCCATGGACGAAGTCTCCCGCGCGCATGCCGCGCATTTTTCGGCGCTTTTGGCGCTCGTCGGGGGCAAGGAATGAGACCCGCCAAGCGCGATATCTCCCTCAACGAACGCGACAGCCTGCGCGATCTTTTGGCGGCGGAGGACGCGCTCTTGCAGGGATACGGCGCGGCGATCGCTTCGGCGGAGGGGGCAGCCATGCAAAAACAGCTGTTTTCGCTTTTTCGGGAGCTCGTAACGCTGCGCGGCGGCTTGCGGGAACATATGCGCGCCCGCGGCTATGCGCAGGCAAAATACGCCTCGCCCGAGGAACGGAAGACGCTCTTCGAGACGGGTGAAAAGGCACAAAAACAGCTCGCGTCCAAAAAGCAGTCTTGACAGCCCGCTCCTTCGGTGGTATAATATTTTTGTAACCAACGATAGGGGAGGAAGATCGTATGAAAAAGCAGGAAAATCCCGACCGCGTCGATCAGGACGCTTACGACCGCGAACAGGACCGCAAAGAGCGCGAACGCGAATCCATCGCCGAGATGGCGGGCGAAGGCGCAGAGGAGGGAACGGGCGTTCAGACGGACGAGGAGCGCTGACGTATGCGCCGCGCGGGGATGCGCCATACTGTCTTCGGGAGGGCGTATGGAAGATCTTCGCTACGCGCACAACGCGCATTATTGTATGATCATGCCGCTCGACGAGGAAGAGGACGCAGCACAAAGCGCCTCGCTCGTTTCGGCAGGGCAGAGCTGAAAACAGCCTGCGGCGCACGGTCTGCGCGTCCGCGGGCTCTTTTTCGTTCTAAGCGGCGATCTCGGCAAAACGCTTGACAGCGCGGCAGAAATTTTGTAAAATAGGATAGATGTTATTTGTTCGCATGCGCATGCGCGCATACGGGCAAGGAGGCGACCATGGAAGAAGAAAGCGGCATCACGTTTGGGGAAATTTGTCATCTGATCAAAAAACGCATCTGGTGGATCTTGGCGATCTCCGTGATCGTTGCGGTCGTTGCGGGACTTGCGGTGGGGTTGGTGCTCAACCGCGGCAAAGACGATTATTCGCTCACCTTTATGGTGGAATTCCCGGGCGTGGAGAACGGACAGTATCCCGACGGTTCTGTGTTCAACTATAACTCCATCGTGTATGCGGACCGCCTTGCGGCAGCCAAGGAAGCAGGCGTCGAGGGGAACGCGGATGCGTTCAAGGACGTCGACGTGGAGGAGATGTCCGCAAACGGCGATATTGCCATCGTGCCAGAAACGTCGGAGAGCGCCGTCACGACGGAAAATACGACGGGGCTCACGGGCGCGTACGTCATCACCGTTTCCAGCGCGTATTTCAAGGATAAGGACGAGGCGAGCGATTTCCTGCGCGCCGTGCTCAACGAGACGATCGGCGTCGTCAACGAGAAGATCGTCGGCATGGACTTTACCGCATCGCTCGCAGGCTACGAGAATTATACCTCGTACAGCGCGTACGGCGACAGGCTCGCGGCGCTTGCCGAGCAGCAGCAATTCCTTCTTACGCAGTACAACGCCGTCATCGGCGGGGGCAGCAAGATCTCGCAAAACTACGGTTTGTTCGTGTACGAAGGGCAGACGATCAGCGCGCTCTACAACGAGGCGAAGGTGCTCGGCAGTACGCTGAGCACGCTGCGCGCCGAATACAACGATTACGGCTATGTGTATCTGAACGGCGAGACGGACGATTTCGCGGCGCTTGCAGGCCGTTGGGCGGGACAGGTCAAATCCTGCCAGGATGAGCTCAATGCCTACAAACAGCAGTTTGACCAGGCGGTCATCTCGGAAGGCGCTTATGTGCAGCGCGTGCTCGAGCTCACCGAGCGGAGCAAGCTGCTGCGCGCGCAGATCGCTTCCATCGGGTATACGTATAACGACGACGGCACCGT
>CALVPW010000074.1 GCA_944354085.1 uncultured Clostridia bacterium
ATTTTCTTCCGCCGCGCCTCATGTCTGCCGTGCGCCATCTCAATCTGCATCGGCTGTACGAACTCCGCATCCGCGCGGACAAGCCGCTCAGGGCAAATCTCGACGGCGTATTTTGTTATTTGGGCGAGGAGGGGCGGACGGAGCGTCCGCAGGACGCGCTGTTTCCCACCCGCGAAGAGATCTCCGACGCGCTCTTTGCCGCGAGCGGGTATTCCGTATATTCGGTCGCCGAACAGATCAGGCGCGGCTTCGTGACGGGGCGGGAAGGGGAGCGAATCGGGATCGCAGGGTGCTTCGTATACGAAAACGGCGGCGTGCTCTCCGTGCACGACGTTACCTCGCTTTGCATCCGCGTGCCGCATGCCGTCAAAGGATGCGCCGCCGAGCTGTATGCGCGCTGTCTTTCCGACCGCATGCGTTCGATCCTGCTGCTTTCGCCCCCGGGGGGAGGGAAAACGACGCTTTTGCGCGATCTGAGCAGGCTCGTCTGCGTGCGGCGGCGGCTCAACGTGCTCGTCAGCGACGAACGCGGCGAGCTTTCGGCAGGCGATCTCGGCGAAACGGCGGACGTCATCCGCTATGCGGACAAACTGACCGCCTTTACGGCGGGTATCCGCGCCATGCGCCCCGACCTCATCGTCACCGACGAACTTCTGCCCGAAGATTACGCCGCCGTGCGCCGCGCCGTCCAAAGCGGCATCTGCGTCTTCGCATCCGCCCATCTCACACGGGTGGAGGACGTGCCCGAAAAGCTGTTCGAGCGATACGTTCTTTTGGACGGGCTCGGGCACATCGGAAGCATCGTCGGGGAAACGCATGCTGTGGCTTAAAGGGGCGGCTGCCGTGGCGGCGGTCGCGTTCGGCGTGCTCATCGGCTACCTCGCCGCGGAGCGCTACCGCAGCCGAAAACAATTTTTCGCGCAATGGCAGTCCTTCAACGAGCGCTATCTCAACGAACTCAAATATGCGCGCAGGCCGCTGCCGCAGTTCCTTGGCGAATACGCGTATGGCGGCGCTTTTCAAAAGAGGCTTGCGGCGTTCTCCGCCCGCAGTGCCGCGCCGCCGCTCCCTTTTTTGACGGAAGACGAGAAAAAACAGTGCGACGCGTACTTCGGGATGCTCGGCAAGGGGGATGCGGCGTCGCAGAGCGGATATTTTGCGGCACGGCAGGATACGCTCGCGCAAAAGAGGGCGGAAAGCGAAAAGGAGGCAAAGGCGAGAGGGGCGCTCTATCTAAAGCTCGGACTGTTGGCAGGGCTGGCGTTCGTCATTCTCATCATTTAATGGATATTTCCGTGATCTTCAAGCTGGCAGCCATCGGCATCCTTGTGACCGTCGTCTGCCAGATCTTAAAAAAATCTGACCGCGACGATATCTCCACCGTCGTATCCATCGTCGGGCTCGTCATCGCGCTCACCATCGCCGTCACGATGATCGCAGATCTCTTCGGCGTCATCCGTGAAATTTTCGCCTTTGCATGACAACGGTCGTTTTACAACTCGTCGGGATCGCGTTCGTGACGGCGGTCGCCGTGCTCCTCGTACGCCATACCCATCCGGAGATCGCCGTCGTCATTTCGATCGCGGGCGGCATCATCCTGCTGCTCTTCGGGCTCGAAGCCTTCCGCGGGACGCTCTCTGTCTTTGAGGAGATCGCCGCGGCGACGGGCATCCGCGCGCCCATCGTAAAAACGCTCCTGAAAATGGTCGGGATCGGGTATCTTGTGGAATTCAGCGCGGGGATCTTGAACGATTTCGGACAAAGCTCGCTCTCGGACAAACTCGTGTTCGGCGGGAAGATCGTCATCCTCATCCTGTCCGTTCCCATCCTGCAAAGCGTCCTTTCCCTGGTCGCGGAACTCATCGGTCTGATCGCATGAAACGCACTGCCTGTAAAAAGATCTGCATCTGTCTTTTGCTTCTGCTCCTTTGCGTGTTTTTGCAGGGCGCGCCGCAGCGCGCCGCCGCATATACCGCCGAAGAGCAGCAGGCGATGGACGAGCTCGGCGCCGAGATCGACGATCTTTTGCAGGCGCTGGATACGCAGGCGCTGCAAGAATATCTCGACGGGCTCTCGCCGCAGGAGGAGCGCGACGTCAAAGAGATCTTATCCTCCCTCGTCTCGGGTGATTTTGCGCTTGGATACGACTCTCTCGCGGAGGCGGTATTGTCGCTCGTGTGGGAGGAGGGGAAGGCGATGCTGCCCGCTTTTTCCGTGATCGTGGCGGTCGCGATCGTGTGCGGTATCCTGAACTCAGCAAAAAACGGCTTTTTGCAGAGTAGTATGTCAGACATAATACACTTTACGTCCTACATTGCCGTGGGTGCGGTCGTACTTTCGCTGCTTGCCAATATATTGTCCGTCGGATTTTCTGCAATGGAGGAGATGCGGCGGCAGATGGAGATCGTATCGCCGCTCCTGCTCACGCTGATGGCGGCGAGCGGGGGCGCCGTCTCCGCAGGCGTCTTCCGCCCGGCGGTCGTATTTTTGTCGGGTGCGATCTGCGAACTCTTTACCGCCGTCGTTTTGCCGACGTCCGTCGCCGTCATCGTCCTCACCTTCATCGGCAATCTGTCAAAGGAGGTGCGCTGCGAAAAGCTCGGCGGGCTTTTTAAGAGCGTCAACAAGTGGCTGATCGGGCTCACGCTCGGGCTTTTTACGCTCTTTTTGACGGTGCAGGGCATTGCGTCCGCGCAATACGACGGGATCTCGCTGCGCACGATCAAATATCTGATCTCGGGTTCCGTTCCCATCGTCGGCGGATTTTTGTCGGGCGGAGCCGATCTTGTGCTCGCGGGGAGCGCGCTCATCAAAAGTGCGCTCGGCTCTTTCAGCATCTTTTTGCTGCTCTCCGCCGTGCTGCGTCCCGTATTGCTCTTTGCGGCGTTCCAGCTTTTTTTGCGGCTTTCCGCGGCGGCGGCCGAGCCCGTCGGCGGCAAGATCTCCTCTTTTTTGAGCACGCTTGCGGGCGACTGCGGCTTTTTTGTGGCGGGGCTCTTGTGTGTGGCGTTTTTGTACTTTCTGACCGTCGTCCTCATGGTGTGCTCCGCGGGGGTCATCTTCTGATGCGCGCCTATATCCTTGCCGTTGCGGGGATCGTGCTCATCGCCGCGCTCATCACCCTCATCGCCCCGAGCGGCAAGATGGGAAAGTTTTTGCAAGGCGCGGTAAAGCTCGCCATCCTCGCCGTCATGATCGTTCCGTTCGGCGCGCTGCTCAAAAACCAACCGCCCTCCGTCACGGCGGGAACGGATATCGCGGCGGACGAGGGGTATCTTGCATACTGCGCGCGCGAAAAGGGGCATGCGGACGCCGTCGATCTTCTGCTCGCTCTGGAAAAGGAGGGCATCTCTGCGGAGGTAAAGGTGGAGCGCAACGCAGATGCGACATTTTCCTACCAAAAAATCACCGTACACGTTCTCTCGCCCGTTCTATCCGCGGCGGATGAACATATATATATGTTAGATCAGATCGAAGCGGCGCTCGAAGCACACTACGGCTGCGAAGCGGAGGTCTCATGAAATTTGATCTGAAAAAACTTTGGGAGAACAGGACGGCGCGCATCCTGCTCATCGCGCTCGCGGGCGTAGTGCTGCTGTTCCTGTGCATGGCGGCGTTTTCGCCCCGCAAAGAGAGTACCGCCGAGCTAACGCCGACGGAGGCGAGGCTTTCCGCCATCTTGTCGGAGGTCGCGGGGGCGGGCAGTGTGCGGGCGATGATCGCCGAAGAAGACGGGGTCCCCGTCTCGGCGGTCGTACTTTTTGACGGGGAGGACGGGATCCTCATCCGCCTGCGTTTGACGCAAGTGACCGCCGCCTCTTTGAACATTGCCGAAAACAGGGTGATCGTATGCCCTTCGGAAGGATAATCTTATAATAGGAAGGAGAATGTATGTCGAACGGAAAGAAAATTGCACTCATGTCTACGCTGGTGTTGCTGCTCGCCGTGACGGCGATCTTCAACTTCGTGCTTGCGG
The DNA here is from genome assembly GCA_944354085.1 of uncultured Clostridia bacterium. Lineage (GTDB taxonomy): Bacteria > Bacillota > Clostridia > Christensenellales > Borkfalkiaceae > Gallimonas. The sequence continues at coordinate 3,977 of CALVPW010000074.1, forward strand.
GAACGCAGGCGGCGGACGTGGACGCCGACGTCGAAGCCAACTATTTCACGACCTACCGCGCCGACCGCAATTCCACGCGGAGCGAGGAATTCGTACAGCTCGACAGCGTGATCTCCGCGAGCGAAGTCGGCAGCGAAGAGTACGACGCCGCCGTGGCGCGCAAGCAGGAGCTCGTCGAAATGATGGAGGATGAGCTCGTGATGGAATCCATCATCAAGACGATGGGATTCTCGGACGCGGCTGTCGCGATCGGGGACGGCGAGAACATCAACGTGTTCGTCAATTCGAGCGAACTTACTTCGGAAATGGTCACAAAGATCTTCTACGCGCTCGAAGTTGAGCAGAATATCCGCGACGGAAACATTATAATTATGCCCGTTTATGCGGAAAGTTGAAAAAAACAGTAGTAAATTCCAAAAATATGTGCTATAATAGATGCACCAAGGAGCTTCAAGGAGAGGATCATGGCAAGCATCAAGTACAATCCGAACGGACAAAAGGGCAAAGTCACCTACAGCGCGGATATCGTGAGCGGCATCGTCGTGCTGAGTTTGCAGGAGACGGAGGGCATCGAGCTCGTTCCTTCCAAGAATAAGGGCATCAAACTTTACTTCGAGAAAGAGGGCATCTTCGTCGATATCTCCGTGATCGCGCATTACGGGTACAAAGTGCCCGAGCTTGCCTTCCGCATCCAGCAAAACATCAAGCAGATGGTGGAGTCGATGACGAAATACAAGATCGCCAAGGTCGACGTCCATGTGACGAGCGTCGTTTTCCCGCAGCGGAAAGCGGAAGCGCCCGAACAACCTGCCGCGCCTGCGGCAAACGCAGAACAAAACTGAGATCGTTCCCTTCCCGTCGCGGAAGGGAATTTGCCATGAGGGACATATGAGGAGCGATGCAAGAGAAGCGGCGTTCCAGATCGTCTTTGCCGATCTGTTCGGCGGAGACGGCAAAAAGGGATTCCGCACCGCCATCTACAAAGAACACGGGCTCAAAGAGGAGGACAGCGCCTTTGCCGAGGCGCTCGTGACCGCCGTCTTTGCGCATAAAGAAGAACTCACCCGCGAGATCGGCGCCCACGTCACGCGGTTCGCCGATTACCGTATCTATCCTGCCGACAAAGCCATTCTTTTGTTGGCGCTTGCCGAGATCAGATATATTTCCGACGTGCCGTCCGTCGTTTCCGTTTCAGAAGCGGCGGCTTTGGCGCGCAAATATTCAACGGAAAAGTCGACGGACTTCGTCAACGGCGTGTTGGGAGGCATCATCAACCAATGATCATCGACGGGAAAAAGACGGCGGCGGACGTCCGCGCGGAACTTAAAATGCAAACGGCGGCGTTCGAAGCGCAATACGGCAAAAAAGTCGGGCTTGCCGTCGTGCTCGTGGGCGAAGACCCCGCGTCGCAGGTATACGTCCGCAATAAGATCAAGGGCTGCGAAGAGGCGGGCATCCGCTCGTTCGCACATTATCTTCCCGCAGACGCCGCGCAAAATGAGGTCGAAGACCTTGTTTCGGCGCTTGCCGAGGACGAAAACGTGCACGGCATCCTCGTGCAGCTCCCGCTTCCCGAACACCTCGACGAAGCGCGCATCCTCGCCCGCATCCCCGCCGAAAAGGACGTCGACGGATTTTCCGCCGAGAACATCGGCAGGCTCGCTTTGAAGGAAGAGGGCACCGTCGCCTGCACGCCGCTCGGCGTGATGGAACTTTTGAAGCGCTATGCGATCGACGTCAAAGGCAAGCGCGCCGTCGTCGTGGGGCGGAGCAATATCGTCGGCCGCCCGATGGCGCTGCTTCTTTTGAATGCCGATGCGACGGTCACCGTCTGCCATTCGCGCACGCGCGATCTGAAAAACGAATGCCTGCAAGCGGATATCCTTGTCGCCGCCATCGGAAAGCCCAAATTCATCACCGCGGATATGGTCAAAGAGGGCGCCGTCGTCATCGACGTGGGCATCAACCGCGTGGACGGCAAACTCGTCGGCGACGTCGATTACGAGGCGGTCGCGCCCAAAGCGTCGTATATTACCCCCGTTCCGGGCGGCGTAGGCCCCATGACGATCGCCATGCTCTTGAAGAACGCCGTTTCCTGCGCGAAGAGGGCGGTCAGATGACGTTCGAAGAAAAATACGAAGAATACCGCGCGCATTTCGAGGAATATCTCTCTTCTGCCTGCGCGTCCATGGCGTTTTCGCCTGCCATCCTCACGGAGAGCATGCGCTATTCTCTGCTTTCGGGCGGGAAGCGCGTGCGCCCCGTGCTCTTTTTTGCCGCGCTCCAAGCGTTCGGGCTCGACTATCACGGCGAGGAGGTGCTGGCGTTCGCGCTCGAATGCATCCATACCTACTCGCTCATCCATGACGATCTTCCCGCCATGGACGACGACGACATGCGCCGCGGCAGACCTTCCAACCACAAAGTTTTTGGCGAAGCCAATGCCATTTTGGCAGGCGACGCGCTGCTGTCGTATGCCTTTGACCTTCTTTTAGCGCAAGCGGGACGGAGCGGGCGGCATCTTTCCGCCGCGCGGACGCTCTCCAAAGCCGCGGGCGCCGAAGGGATGGTCGCAGGGCAGTCCGCCGACCTTTTATATACGGGAAAAAACGGCGGCGAAGAGGAACTCGCCTTTATCTACCGCAACAAGACGGGGCGGCTGATGGCTGCGCCCGTTGCGATGGCGGCGGATCTTGCGGGAAG
>CALVPW010000075.1 GCA_944354085.1 uncultured Clostridia bacterium
GGCGGAGGCCAACTCCACATATCAGGTCGATCAGGAGGCCGCGCATCTCGAAGCGAACCGGCTCGAGAGCAAGCACTACGGCGCTACCGATTCCAACGACATTTCCGCAGTGACGACGGCGGCTGCCGCCGCATGCGACGTCATCTACGTCCCCACCGACAACACGGCGGCGTCCAACGCCAACCTCATCGATAACATCTGCCGTCCCGCGGGCGTTCCCATCATTGCGGGCGAGGAGGGCATCTGTTCGGGCTGCGGCGTGGCGGCGCTCTCCATCAGCTATTACAATCTCGGCGTGAAGACGGGCGAGATGGCTGCCAAGATCCTGCTCGAAGGGGCGGACGTTGCCGAGATGCCCGTCGAAAAGATCAGCAAAGAAGAATGCAGCTACGTGTATAACGCGGCGATCTGCGAGGCGCTCGGCGTCACGCCGCCCGAAGGCTACACGGCGATCGGGGCAGAAGAATGAATTTTTTGAACGCACTTCCTGGCGCCGTCTCCCTCGGGCTCATCTGGGGGCTCATGGCGATCGGGGTCTATATCACCTATAAGGTGCTCGATTTTGCAGATCTTACGGTGGACGGCTCCATCTGCACGGGCGGCGCGGTGTGCGCGTCGCTCGTCATTGCGGGCGTCAACGTGTGGGCTGCCATGCTGGTGGCGCTCATCGCAGGCGCGCTCGCAGGGCTCGTGACGGGCATTTTCCATACGCTCATGGGCATTCCCGCCATCCTCGCGGGCATCCTCACGCAGCTCATCCTGTGGTCGGTCAACTTAAAGATCATGGGGCAGGCGAACCTGAGCCTGAGCGCGCGGCAGTACGACGTGGTGCTCTCGCAGCTCGAGGCGGGCTGGGCGATCCTCATCATGTGCGGATTCGTCGCCGTCATCATCGGGCTGCTGTATTGGTTTTTCGGGACGGAGCTCGGCTGCGGCATCCGCGCCACGGGCAACAATCCCAACATGAGCCGCGCGCAGGGCATCAACGTGGGGCTCAACAAGATCATCGGGCTCATGATCTCCAACGCGCTCGTGGCGCTCGCGGGCGCGCTGTTGGTGCAGTATCAGGGCTTTGCCGATATCAATATGGGGCGCGGCGCCATCGTCATCGGGCTTGCCGCCGTCATCATCGGCGAGGCGCTCGTCAGCTTCATCTCGCGCAATTTCGCGGTGCGCCTTGCGGGCGTGGCGCTGGGCGGCGTCATCTATTATATCGTGTATCAGCTCGTCATCGAGCTCGGCATGGACACCGATCTTTTGAAGATGCTCTCCGCGCTCGTCGTTGCGATCTTCCTCGCCATTCCCTATTGGAAAAAGCGGTATTTCTCGCGTTTCGCGCGCAAAAAGGCGCCGCCCGCGCCGCCCGAGACGCCCGAGACGCCCGAGACGGCGGAAGGAGGACAGCGCGATGACTGACAAGCGTCCCATGCTCGAACTCAAAAACGTCGGTAAAACGTTCAACCGCGGCACCGTCAACGAGAAGATCGCCTTAAAAGATTTCAGCCTCTCGGTGGAGGAAGGGGACTTCATCACCGTCATCGGCGGCAACGGCGCGGGAAAGTCGACGTTCATGAACATCGTCTGCGGCACCTACCCCGTGGACGAAGGCAAAGTCTTTTTGGGCGGGCACGACGTCACCCGCCTGCCCGAATACAAGCGGGCAAAGTATTTGGGGCGCGTCTTCCAAGATCCCATGATGGGCACGTCGCCCGATATGGAGATCCAGGAAAATCTCGCGCTCGCCTACCGCCGCGGCAAAGTGCGTTCGCTCATGCCCGGCATCCGCAAGCAGGAAAAGGAATTTTACCGCAGCCAGCTCGCCCGTCTCGGGCTGGGGCTGGAAGAGCGGATGACGAGCAAAGTGGGGCTCTTGTCGGGCGGACAGCGCCAATCGCTCACCCTTCTGATGGCGACCCTCAAAAAACCCGATCTTCTGCTTCTGGACGAACACACCGCGGCGCTCGATCCCAAAACGGCGGCGAAGGTGCTCGCCTTTACCGAGGAGATCGCGGCGGAAAACGGGCTCACGACCGTGATGGTCACGCACAACATGGCAGACGCCATCCGCTGCGGGAACCGCCTTATCATGATGCAGGAGGGCAGGATCATCTACGACGTTTCGGGCGAGGAAAAAAAGTCGCTCACCGTGGAGGACCTTTTGGAGCGCTTCCGCGCGTCGGCGGGAGAGCTCAACGACCGCATGGTCTTAGGATAAGCAAAAAAAGGGCGCTGGGCGCCCTTTTTTCGTGCAAACATCGTTGCTTTTCCGCGCAAAGGGTGATATAATAGTGCACGAAAATCAACCTGAAAAACCTTACAAGGAGTTACGGTATGGCAAAAGAAAAGAGCAAGGGGCAAGCGCTCTACGAAACGCTCTCCTACGAAAAGAAGAACTATTTTCAGACGGCTTCCAAAAGGGAGCGCAAAAAGATGTTCGCGTATGCCGAAGACTACAAGGCATATCTCGACGAGGCAAAGACGGAGCGCGAAGCCTGCGACGCCGCCGTCCGCCGCGCGCAGGCGGCGGGGTTCACCGAGTTCCGCTTCGGCGACGCGCTCGCGGCGGGAGATAAAAAATATTTCGTCAACCGCGGCAAGTCGGTGGTGGTGTTCCGCGTGGGGACGAAAGACCTCGAAAAGCACGGGATGCGCATCATCGCGTCGCACATCGACGCGCCCCGCATCGACGTCAAGCAAAATCCGCTCTATGAGGACGGCAACCTGTGCTTTTTGAAGACGCATTACTACGGCGGCATCAAAAAGTATCAGTGGACGGCGATCCCGCTCGCGCTGCACGGCGTGGTCATCTTGAAAGACGGCACCAAGATCGAGATCAAGGTGGGCGAAAAGGCAGACGAACCCGTCTTTTATATCGACGATCTGCTGCCGCACCTCGGCGGCGAGCAGATGGCGAAGAACGCGGGCAAGGTCATCGAGGGCGAACAGCTCAACATCGTCGTGGGCGGCATGCCCTACGACGACGAGGAGGTCGCAGGCAAGATCAAGCTCAACGTGCTCAAATATCTCAACGAGACGTACGGCATGTGCGAGGAGGATTTCCTCTCCGCCGAGCTCTCCGCCGTTCCCGCCTATCCCGCCCGCGACGTCGGGTTCGACCGCGCGCTCATCGGGGCGTACGGGCACGACGACAGAGTGTGCGCCTATCCCGCGCTGACCGCCGTACTCAACGCCGAGACCGAGCAGACCGTGCTCGCCATGCTGGTCGATAAAGAGGAGATCGGCAGCGAGGGCAACACGGGCATGCAGAGCAAGATCTACGAGGACCTCATGGAGGAGATCTCGGCGGCGATGGGGGCGTCCTTCCGCAAGGTGCGCTACGCGTCCAAGTGCCTCTCGTCCGACGTGACGGCGGCGTACGATCCCAATTTTTATGACGTGTTCGAGAAAAAGAACGCGGCGCTCATCTCGTGCGGGACCTGCATGAGCAAGTTCACGGGCGCGCGCGGCAAGAGCGGCTCCAACGACGCGAACGCAGAGTTCATCGGCAAAGTGCGCAGGATGTTCGACGAGGC
>CALVPW010000076.1 GCA_944354085.1 uncultured Clostridia bacterium
CGCATTTTGTCGTGGAAGGTACGGTGCTCGTATTCATCGACGAACGGGAGGCGTAGTTTGCAACTTATCGTATGCGTAAAGCCGCCCCTGCCCGTGCGGGCGGCGCTCAGACTGTTCAAACGCAGGAGAACATGAAGTATATCGATCTGCATTGCGACGCCCTCACCCAAGAGGGCGTTTTGCAAGTCACAAAACAGCGTTTACAGGCGGGCGGGTGTCTGCTGCAATGCTTTGCCGCCTTTGTGGAAGGCGGCGGATTCGCGCGTTTTTTACGCCTTGCCGACGCTTTTGACGCGATGTGCCTGCGCGAAGGATACCATCGTGCGGAAAACGGGCTCGCCGAAGACGGTGTGAACGCAATGCTCACCGTCGAAGGGGACGCGCTCGAAGGCGATATCGGGCGGCTGGAAACGCTATACGCGCGCGGCGTGCGCATCATGGGATTCGTGTGGAATACGCCCGCCTCGCTCGGCTATCCCAATTTTCCCGATTACGCGGGGCTGTGCGTGGGACGGGTGCCCTTCTGCGTGCGGGAAACGCGCCGCGGCCTTACGCCGTTTGGGCGGGAAGTGCTCGTGAGGATGCAGGAAATGGGGATGCTCGCCGACGTATCGCACGCGAGCGACGCGCTCTTTTGGGAGGTCGCCGCCCGCCGCCGTCCCTTTGTGGCGACGCACGCGGGCGCAGCCGCGGTGCACGACGTGGCGCGCAATCTCACCAACTCGCAGATCGCAGCGCTCGCCGATTGCGGCGGCGTGATCGGGCTGGACTTTTGCGCGGATTTTTTATCGGAAGATACGACGGCTTTCGGGCAGCGGGAGGCGATGCTCGCGCACGCCAAAGCCATCGTCGCCGCGGGCGGGGAGGATGTTCTGGCGCTCGGGAGCGATTTTGACGGAATCCCCGCGAACGCCTACGTGCCCGATCCTTCGTATATGCCGCGGTTTTTGGAGACGCTCTCCGCGGCGATCGGAGCACGCGCTGCGCAAAAAGCCGCGCGGGACAATGTTTTGCGCCTATTTCACGAAACGATATGCAAATAATATACCGCCCTTTGCGGGCAGAAGAGATCGATCGTTCGCTTTTGGATGCGTTCGACCGCCGTCAGCGCGTCGATCTGTGTTACAGACGGGCGGCGGACGGATCGTGGTGCATCCGCTCCGATCGTTTTTTGGATGATTGGAGCGAGGCGGATAAAGCCGCGCTCGTTTGCAGCCTGCGCGCGCTCGCCGCGGAAGGCGCCGTGTTCGGCGCGTTCGAAGGGGGCGCGCTCAAAGGGTTTTGCGCCCTGTCCGCCCGCCCGTTCGGGCGGGACGGGGAATACCGCGACCTCTGCGAACTGCACGTTTCGCGCGAGCTGCGCGGGCGGGGGATCGGCAAAGCGCTGTTCATGCGCGCAGTCGAAGCGGCGCGCCGCTTCGGCGGGAAAAAACTGTATATCTCGGCGCATTCCGCCGTCGAAACGCAGGCGTTTTACCGCGCGCTCGGCTGCAAGGACGCCGCCGAATGCTCTTTGGAACACATCAAAAAAGAGCCGTTCGACTGCCAGCTCGAATATATTTTATAAATATGGAAAAGAGGACTGCCCGCAGGCAGTCCTCTTTCGGATGCAAAATGTTATGCGCGTTCGATCTTGTTGCTCTTGAGGCAGCGCGCGCACACGTAACCGGTTTCGACCTTGCCGTCCACCACATAGGAGACCTTTTGCACGTTCGCTTTGAACGCGCGCTTGGTCTTGCGGTTGGAGTGGCTCACGTTGTTCCCGGACGTTTGACCTTTTCCGCAGATCGTGCAAACTCTCGACATATTCATTGACCTCCCGACGGGCGTATTTTCGAGTTGTGCCGCGCGCAAAAAATACCGCATGCGCAGCGAACGTGACTATGATAGCAGTTTTCCAAAAAAAAAGCAATGAAAAAGAGGGCGCTTCGGTGAAAAAATTTGTAAAAATGACGAAATTTTTTTCAAGAACGCTTGCAAAATGCGGCTTGATGGGGTAGAATAGATAAAGAGAACGGTGAGGAGAACGAACATGTCAGTCAGCACCAGCAACGCATACGGGAAAATTTCCATATCCGACCTTGCGATCGCAAAGGTCGCCTCTTGGGCAGCGCTCGAGAGTTACGGCATCGTGGATACCGTTTCGCGCCGTTTTTCAGATTCGTTCGCCGAGCTGTTCAAAAAAGACGCAGGAGGCAAGGGCGTGAAAGTCACCACGTCCGGCAACCGCATTTTTATCGACGTTTCCGTACTCATCAAGTACGGTGTTTCCATCGAGGCCGTGGCAGAATCCTTAAAGGAAGGCATCAAATATAAGGTGGAATATTTCACGGGTATGATCGTTGATACCGTCAACGTGAACGTCGTCGGGTTGAAACTCTGACCTTTGGCCTCTGCGCGATAACATTCGGGAGAAATATTTCATGCAAAAAACGATCAACTGCGCGACCTTCCGCAAGATGGTCCTCGTCGGCGCCAAGATGCTCGAAAACAATCGGGCGAAAGTCGATGCGCTCAACGTCTTCCCCGTGCCCGACGGCGATACGGGTACGAATATGTCGCTCACGCTGCAATCGGCAGTCAAAGAGCTCACTTCCGTTGCTTCCAACAGCTTTCCCGAGGTATGCGACCGTGTGTCCAAGGGCGCGCTCAGAGGCGCGCGCGGCAACTCGGGCGTTATCTTATCGCAGATCCTGCGCGGCATTTGCTCCGTCCTGCGCGACAGCAAACCCGAAGTAGATACCAAAACGTTTGCCAAGGCGATGGAGGCGGGCACCAAAGTCGCGTACAGCGCCGTTTCCATCCCCAAAGAAGGCACCATCCTCACCGTCGTTCGCATGATGAGCGAATTCGCCGCAAAGAACGCGGGGAAGATGCGCGATTTCGAGACCTTCCTTCCCGCCGTTATCGAAGAGGGCGACCGTGCGCTCGCACAGACGCCCGAACTTTTGCCCGTCTTAAAGAAAGCGGGCGTCGTCGACTCGGGCGGCGTCGGGCTCATGACCATCATGCGCGGCTTTTTGTCGGCGCTCATGGGGGACGAGATCGTCTCCGAAGTGCAGACGGAGGCAGCCAATCAGGCAGCTTCGATGGACGCGGATTTCGGGGATAACTCGGATATCATCAATATGGATCTCGGCGAGATCCAATTCGCGTACTGCACGGAATTTTTCATCATCAATCTGAGAAAGAGCACCACGCTTGCCGATATCGACAAGCTGCGCGAGAACCTCATGAGCATCGGCGACAGCGTCATCTGCATCGGCGATCTCGAAATGGTCAAGGTGCACGTGCATACCAACAGCCCCGGCGTCGCGCTCACCTATGCGTTGGAGCTCGGCGAGCTCGACCGTCCCAAGATCGAGAACATGCTCGAGCAGAACCGCGCGCTCAGAGCAAAGCGCGAGGCGGAAAAGAAGGAGCAGGGCATGCTCGCGATCTGCGCGGGCGAGGGGATCTCGGCGATCTTCAAGGATCTGTTCGTCGACCGCGTCATCGAAGGCGGGCAGACGATGAATCCCTCCGCTTCCGACATTGCGACCGCGGTGCAGAAGATCAACGCGGAGAACGTGTTCGTCTTCCCCAACAATAAAAATATCGTTCTGGCGGCGGAGCAGGCAAAGGCGCTCGTCGAAAACCGCACCATCCACGTGATCCCCACCAAGAACGTGCCGCAGGGCTTTGCCGCCGCGCTGGCGTTCAGCCCCGAGGCATCCGTCGAAGAGAATAAGACGAACATGATCCATGCGATCGATAACGTCAAGGCGGGGCAGGTCACGCACGCCGTGCGTACGACCACCGTCAACGGCTTCTCCATCAAGGAAGGGGATATCATCGGTCTGGACGATAAAAAGATCCTTTCCAAAGGGCACAACATCGACGAGACGGTGTTAAAACTTTTGGATAAGCTCAAAGACGAATCGCACGAGGTCATCACCCTTTACTACGGCGAGGGCGTCAACGAGGCAGACGCCGCCGCGCTCTCCGAGAAGGTGCAGGAAGCCTTCCCCGAGTGCGACGTGGATTTCCACTACGGCGGGCAGCCCGTGTACTATTACATGATGTCTTTGGAATAAGCAAAAAAAGAGCGCGCAGCCGCTCTTTTTTCATCTTCCGCGTCCCGCGGAAGGGGCTAAAAAGTATTCATTTTATTGAGAGAGAACGCGCTGGATATGGAACTTCTCAAGATCCGCGGCATCACGGAAAAACGCGCCGCGGAACTTAAAAAACTCGGCGTCACGGACGGCGCTTCGCTCGTCCGCCATTTTCCGCGCGCCTATCTCGATATGACAAACCGCATCTCTGTACGCGAAGTCTTTCATAACGATATGGCGCTGCTCGCGTGCAGGCTCGTTTCCGTCGAGCCCGTGCGCCGCACATCCCGCCTGAAAACGGTGCGCGCATGGCTGGAACAGGACGGCGTCACCTTCCCCGCGGTGTGGTTCCATATGCCCTATCTCGCGCAGCGGTTAAAGGAGGGGGAGTACCTGTTTTACGGCAGAGTGCAAAACCGTTACGGGCAGGTCTCCCTCGTCAATCCGAGCTTTGAACCGCTCGGCAGCGTCGCGCGGCTCAAAGGCATCGTGCCCGTGTATCCGCTGCGCGGCTCGCTCACGCAGCGCGTCGTGCGGGACGCCGTGCAGGCTGCGCTCGCGGTGGAGCCGCTGCAAACGCTCATCCCTGCGGAACTCGTCAAAAAATATGCGCTCATGCCGTTAAAGACGGCTTTTTACGCCGTACACGCGCCAAAAACGCACGAAGAAGCGCGCGCGGGCGCCGAACGCATCGCTTTGGAGGAGTATTTTACGCTGCTTTCGGCGTTCAAACTCGTCAAAGGCGACCGCTCGGAAGCGCGCCGCAACCGGTACACGGTGACCGAGCGCGACGTGGCGCAGTTCGAAAAGCGCTTCCCGTTTCCCTTTACGGCGGGACAGCAGGCGGCAGTGCGCGCCGTTTTTGAGAACGTGACGGGCCCCGTCCGCATGAACCGTCTCCTGCAGGGGGACGTCGGCAGCGGGAAGACCGCCGTCGCGCTCACGGGCATCTTTATGGCGCTCAAAAGCGGCTTTCAGGCGGCATATCTTTCTCCGACCGAAGTGCTCGCCGCGCAAAACTATGCGCTGCTGAAAAAAATATTCCCCGAGTATCGCGTGGGGTACCTTGCGGGCGGGAGCACGGCAAAGGAAAAGCGCGCGCTCAAAGCGGCGCTCGCGGACGGGGAGATCGACGTGCTGTGCGGTACGCACGCCGTCCTTAAAGAGGACGTCCGCTTTTCGTCGCTCGCCTTTTGCGTGTGCGACGAGCAGCATCGCTTCGGCGTGGCGCAGCGCAATATATTGAGTGAAAAAGGCGACATGCCGGACATTCTCGTCATGTCTGCCACACCCATCCCGCGCACGCTCTCGCTCGTGTTTTACGGCGATCTCGACGTGACGACCATCCCCGATAAACCGCTCGACCGTCAGCCGATCTCGACGGCGGTCGTTCCCGCCTATAAGTATGACGACATGCTCGAATATGTGCGCGGCGAGACGAAAAAAGGGCGGCAGGCGTACTTTGTCTGCGCCAAGATCGAGGACGACGAAGGGGAGGTGACCTCGGTCACCGAACTTTGAGAGAAACAAAAAAACCGCATGCCTGACGTTCGGTTCGGGCT
>CALVPW010000077.1 GCA_944354085.1 uncultured Clostridia bacterium
CGGGCACGCGGTAAAAATAGCTCATGGAAAAGCGCTTTTCTTCCCCGTCGCGCACCTGCCGCATGCGTTCCAGATAGTACTGCGCCACCGCCTTGCGGGGATAGACCGTCGTGAGCGTTTCCAGCGCGCGGATGGCGTCGTCGACGCGCCCCGTGCGGTAAGCCGCCACCGCGTAAAAATAGAGCATCGTCTCGTCGTACGGCAGACGGTCGCACAGCTTTGCGAGCACCGCGAACGCGTCCTCGTCCAGCCCCGTCTCGCACAGCGCCGTCGCGATGCGGTAAAGATCCTCCGTTTTGTCCGTTTTAAGCCCGACGAGCCGCTTTGCGACTTCTTTGGCGCGGTCGTGCTCCTCGCTCGCGCCATAGACCGCGCAGGCGGTCGTGAGCGCCTGCACGTCCTCGGGATATGCCTCCAAAAGCGCCTCGCTCTCCTCTTTTGCGGCGGCTTCGTCGCCGAGCATGAGCGCGCACATGGCGGCAAGCCCCGCCGCCGCGGGATGGTCGCTGCTCTCTTCCCCGACGCTCAAAAAGACTTCGCGCGCTTTTTTCAGCTCGCCCGCCTTCATGCAGGAGAGCCCTTCGCTGAGCGTTTCGGGCGCGGGCGCGTCGTCGGAAACGAGGCGCAGGTGCGGTTTTTGACTGCGCTCGACGAGGTCGCCGAACGCGGCAAGCTCTTCGGGCTCGATCTCTTTGCCCTCCGAGACGGCGCGCTGATAGTAAAGCGCCGACTGCAGCTCGTTGCCCTGATTCATAAAGGCGACGGCAAGCCCCTCGTACCCTTCCGCGAAGTCCGCCTCGTTGCAGACGTCGAGAAAGCGGAACCACGCGTCGGCGGCGAGCTGCCAGAGCTCCATCCCCTCGTACACGTCGGCGTACAGCGCTTCGGCGTCGGCACAGGGCGGGAAACGGCGGCTGTAATTGTTGAGCACGGTGAGCGCGCCGAAGTAGTCCCCCGCCTGGAAGCGGCTCTCGGCGCTGTCCAGCAAGGTCTCCTCGTTGAGCTCGAACTTTTGTACGTGATCGGTCATGATCTCTCCCCGAAGAGGCGCGCAACGTCCTCTCCGTCAAACGTATGATCGGTATTGCAGTAGGCGCAGTGCACGACGATCTTCCCGTCCTCGGATACGATCGTCTCCGCCTCCTTCCGCCCCATGGCGAGGATGGCGGAAGCAGCCCGCTCCCGCGAGCAATGGCAGGCAAAGCGCACGTCGCGCGCGGCGGCATCGCGCACGCCGAACGCCCGTAAAACGCCCTCCGCGCCCTCCCGTTCGATGACGGAAGAGAGCGCCTTGTACGCGGCGATCGCCTGCTCCGTGCGGGTGAGCGTCTCGTCGTCCGCACCGGGAAGCGGCTGCAAAAAGACGCCGCCCGCGCCCGTACAGCGTCCGTCGGGCGCTATCTTCACCCCGAGGGCGACGGCGGTCGGGCGCTGTTCGCTCGTATGAAAATACGCCGATACGTCCTCGGCGATCTCCCCCGAGACGAGCGCGCTCGTCCCCACGAACGGGATGCCTTCGCCGTCGTCGCGGATGACGGTGAGCGTGCCGTTCTTCCCGACGAACCCGCCCACGTCCAGCTTGCCGTCCGGACGGGGCGGAAGATCGGCTTGTCCGTGTTCGGCAAACCCGCGCACGCGGAGCGCGCCGTCCGCCGCCACGGAGAGCTTCCCGCCCGCGCCCCCGCCCGCAACAGACAGGGAGAGCGAGCTCGTCTCCTCTTTGAGCCAGCTCGCCATATACGCCGCCGCCGTCATCGTCCTGCCGAGCGCCGCAGCCGCCACGGGCGAAAGACGGTGCCGCGCGATCGCCTCGTTGACGAGCGCGGTGGTATCGAGCACGGCGAGAGAGACGGCGTCCTCAAAGACGAGCGCCTTATAGATCTTGCTTACCGTTTGCGGCATATCACGTTCAGCCTGTCGCTTTTTTCCTTGGCTTCGCCGAGGTGCCCTTCCGTCCGCAGGACTTCCAGCCCCGCCGCCGTAAGGCAGGCAACAAGCGTTTCCTCCTCGTGGATGTATTGCACGTGCCGTTCGTCGAAACGGTCGAACGCGCCGTCCGCGCGGCGCACGAACAGCGTGACGTCCATCTCCACGCGGTCGCCGTAAAGGCGGGAAAAGTTGAGATAGGTCACTTCGTCGCGGTCGTCCGCGAACATATTATTTGCAATTTTTGTGCGTAATTTGTATGCGGAACTCACGTCCAGCCAAAAGACGCCGCCCTTTTTGAGATGCGCCGCCGCGCTTTTGAAGGCAGCGGGCAGCTTTTGCGGCATAAGATAATTATAGCAGTCGTTGGGCGCGAGGATAAAATCGAACTGCTCGCGCATCGGAAGGCGCGCCGCATCCGCGCACAGATAGCGGACAAAGAGCCCTTCGCCGCGGGTGAGCCGCTCCGCCTTGGAGAGCATGGGCTGCGAAAGGTCGACGCCCGTCATCACATACCCCGCACGGGTGAGCGCACGGCAGAACGCGCCGCTCCCGCAGCCGAGCTCCAACCCCGCTTGCCCCGCGCCGAGCGCTCTGAGCCCGTTACAAAAATACTGCGACCATGCAGGATAGTCGCAGTCGTCGTTCAAGTATTCGAACCATTCCGAGAGATGATCGTATGCCTGCGTCATGGTCAGCGTTTGTTGAGCATCTTGGGGGGACGGGGCGCCTTCTTCTTTTTGCCCGCATCCTCCGCCTGCAGGGCGCGTTCGCTCTCTTCGAACTGGCGGTTGTATTCCACGTAGCGTTCGTCGTTCTTGTGTTCTTCTTCGAACGCCTTGGTGTCCTCTTCGATCGCCTGCTTGCTCTCGCGCAGTTTTTGAAGATCCTCGCGCGAGAAGGATTCGGGCAGCTGATACACTTCGAGCTCGTCGTCGATGGGCTTGATGGGACGGCACACGAGCTTGCTCTTTCCCTGCGCCACGATCATGCGGCGGTATTCGCGCATGGCGGCGCTGTCCTGCGCGGGCGCGGATGCGATCGCACGCTGCGCGGCGGGACGGTCCTTGTTGTAAAGCCCGCGCCCCGTGGCGATGCCCATGTTCGGGTTGACGAAGCGGTCGAACGCCCACTGCGAGTAGTCCAGCCACACGAGGAGCAGATAGGAGATCCCCAAAAAGAGCAGGATGATGATGCCGATCACGGCAAACAGCGTCCCGCCGAAGAGAGCGAGGAAGATGGGCCAGCTCCCGAGCGCCGCAAACACGATCGTCTGCGGGAAGGTGCCGACGGTCATGACGAGCGCGTTGCGGAAGAGCGCCCACGGCCCCTGCTTATAGCTGATGCCGAGCGAGATCATCCAAAGCCCGATGAGGATGGAGAGCGCCACGAAGATATAGCCGATGACCTTGGAGGCGACCAGCCAGCCCGAGACGGGCGAGCCCGAGGCGACCATCCAATCGGCAAGGTTGCCCATCGTCCGCGCCAAAAAGAGCACGACGGTCATAAAGAGCATCGCTTCGAGTACGTTCCAATAGTTGCGGCGGATGCCGCGCAAAAAGTCGTTCGCGACGAAGATGCCCTCCGTCCAGATGAGGTTGCGGATGATGTATCCGCCGCCCGCGATGCCGAGCGCCGCGATCGCGCCTGCGGGAATGAAGAGCGCGAAAAAGAGAAGGTCCATCTCGAACACGGTCATTTCCGCATACCCCACCACGTTGGGGATGACGGGATACCCCACGCCGAGCCCCGCGCCGTAGGGACCGATGATCTCCTGCGTGCCCGCCGCGAGCATCCGCCATACGACGACCGCCGCAAGCGGCAGGAGCGTGACGATCATAAGAAGATTGACGAGCACGAGCTTGCCGAATCTTCCCTTAAAAATATCCCAAAAGAGCGCCCAACGGCTGGTAGGAAGGGTGCTGCGCGCGTAATCTTCGCTGCGCTCTTTCCCTTCGAGCCAGCGGGCGACAAGTCCTTTTCTTTCTCTGTCTGCCATTCTGAAACTCCGGATAAAGATGCCTGCGCGGACGGCAAAACGCCGCCGTCAATGCATATTGTACTACAAATCGCAAAATATTTCAATTGAATTGAGCCAAATTCCTTGATTTTTATGTGACGGTATGGTAAAATTATCTCGCTAAAAAGAGGAGCGGCAGAACATGAGTACCGCGCGCGGAGGGAAGAATAAGGCTTCCCGCGCCACGCCCGCGGAAAAGGGTATCGCCGCCGAAGCGCGCCCCGTCCTTATACGGCGCGCTGGGAATAAGGGAGAATACCTTTATTTCTGTCACCGCCCGCGGTGAAGCGCTTTTTCGGCAAGAATGACGAGCGCGATCGGGAGCGGTGTATGCCGTTCCCGTTTTTTTGTAGCGATTCGTTGGGAACGCAGGCATTTATAAGGCACTTTTTCTCATCCAAAGGAGTTTTGATATGCAAAAATCGTACCGCGTCGGCATCGTCGGCGCAACAGGCATGGTCGGTCAGCGGTTTGTCACCCTGCTCGACGGGCACCCCCTCTTCACCCCCGTGGCGCTGCTCGCCAGCGCGCGTTCGGCGGGCAAACGCTACGAAGACGCCGTGGGCGATAAATGGGCGATGTCCGTTCCCCTCCCCGCCTATGCGAAAGATATGACCGTGCTCGACGCCGAAGCGGACGCAGCCTCCCTCGTGGGGAAGGTGGATTTCGTCTTCTGCGCCGTCAACATGAAAAAGGACGCCATCCGCGCCCTCGAAGAACGGTACGCAAAGCTCGAGATCCCCGTCGTCTCCAACAATTCGGCGCACCGCTTTACGCCCGACGTCCCCATGATCATCCCCGAGATCAACGCCGATCACCTTGCCGTGATCGACGCGCAAAAAGAGCGCCTCGGCACCAAACGCGGGTTTATCGCGGTGAAGAGCAACTGCTCGCTGCAATCGTACGTGCCCCTTTTGCATCCGCTCAAAAGGTTCGGCATCAAGTGCGCCGCGGTGACCACCTATCAGGCGATCTCCGGCGCGGGCAAGACGTTTGAGACCATGCCCGAGATCGTCGACAACGTCATCCCGTATATCGGCGGCGAGGAAGAAAAGAGCGAACAGGAACCCCTCAAAATTTGGGGCAGCGTCCAAGGCGGCGTCATCAAAAACGCGGAAGGTCCCGCGATCACGGCGCAATGCCTGCGCGTGCCCGTATCCGACGGGCATACGGCGGCGGTCTTCGTCTCCTTTGAGAAAAAGCCCTCCAAGGAGGAGATCTTAAAGGCGTGGCAGACCTTTGGCGGCGAACCGCAGGCGCTTTGTCTCCCCTCCGCTCCCAAACAGTTCATCCACTACTTTGAAGAGGACGACCGCCCGCAGGCAAAGCTCGACCGCATGACGGAAAACGGCATGGCGGTCTGCGCGGGACGGCTGCGCGAAGATATCCTCTTCGACTACAAGTTCATCGGGCTCTCGCACAATACGCTGCGCGGCGCGGCGGGCGGCGCGGTGCTGCTTGCCGAGCTGTTGGCGGCAAAAAACTATATCTGAAAACGCAATCAAATTCCTTGTAAAGGGGATCGAATATGATCGGATTTTTGAAAGGCAGCGCAACGGCGATGATCACGCCGTTCACAAAAGACGGCGTCAACTTCCAAGCCTTCGGCGAGATGATCGAATATCAGATCGCGGGCGGCACGGATGCGCTCGTCGTCCTCGGCACGACGGGGGAACCCGCCACCATGACCGAGGAAGAAAAGCGCGCGCTCATGCAATACGCCGTCCAAAAGGCGGGCGGGCGCGTCAAGCTCATTTTCGGCACGGGCGGGAACAACACCCAAAAAGCCGTCGCCATGACCAAGCTCGCCGTCGAGACGGGTGCGGACGGCATCCTCGCGGTGACGCCCTATTACAACAAGTGCACCCAAAACGGGCTCGTCGCCTATTACGAGGCGATCGCAGCCGCGGCAGACGGCAGACCCGTGATCTGCTATAACGTCCCCTCCCGTACGGGCGTGAACATCCTGCCCGAGACGATGGCGAAGATCGCCTGTATCCCCAATATCGCGGGCATCAAGGAGGCGAGCGGGAACATGGCGCAGGTCTTGGAAACGGCGCGCCTCATCCGCGGCAAATGCGACCTCTATTCGGGGGAGGACGCCCTCAATCTGCCCATCCTCTGCGCGGGCGGCACGGCGGTCATCTCCGTCGTCTCCAACCTCGCGCCCAAAGCCGTCAAACAACTCGTCAGCGCGGTGGAAGCGTGCGATCTCGCGCTTGCGAACGCCGTCAACGACCGTCTCGCGCCGTTGAGCAAGGCTTGCTTTATCGAAGTCAACCCCATCCCCGCCAAGGCGGGCATGCAGATGCTCGGCTTT
>CALVPW010000078.1 GCA_944354085.1 uncultured Clostridia bacterium
GCGGCAAGGGCATCAAGGCGGGCGTCTTCAACGAGAAGACGGGCGCGCTCGTGAACATGAAACTCGTCTTTGACGATGACGACGTGATGCTCGTCACGTCGGCGGGGATCGTCATCCGCATGCACGCCGAGAGCATTTCCGAGATCGGGCGCAACACCCGCGGCGTGCGCCTCATGAACGTGCGCGACGGCGTCGTCGCCACGGTCGCGGTCACCGAGCGGGACGACGAGGCAGAGGTCGAAGCGCCCGAAGAAACGGCGGCGGATCTCTCGCCCGAAGAACTCGCTTCCGAACCCGACGAGACGGAAGAGGAAGGGACCATGCCCGAGGAGGAGGGCGCGGGAACGCCGTCCGACGGGGGCATGTCCGAATCATAAAAAATGCGCGCCCGCCTTTTGGCGGGCGCAGATCATAGGAGGCAGGTCATGAAGATCGCGGTCACATACGAAAACGGCGAAGTGTACGGACACTTCGGGCACACCGAGACGTTCAAACTGTACGAGACGGAGGGCGGCAGCGTCGTAACGTCCGCCGTCCTTCCCACGGAGGGGAGCGGGCACGGCGCGCTTGCAGGATTTTTGGCGGCGCGCGGCGTGGATACGCTCATTTGCGGCGGCATCGGCGGCGGCGCAAAGGCGGCGCTCGCCGAAGCTGGCATCGCCGTGTACGGCGGCGTTACGGGCAGTGCGGACGCGGCGGTCGCGGCGCTCCTGAAAGGGACGCTCTCCTACGATCCCGATGCCGCCTGCGCGCACCACGAACACGCGCACGAAGCGGGCGGCAGCTGCGGCGGGCACGATTGCGCCCACCCCTGCAAATAAGTGCAAAGCGCACCTCAAAGGTGCGCTTTTTTGCGCCGCGCCGCGCAGACGACGTGTTAGGATTGGATGGAAAAATCATAAAATAATACTTGACAATGTTTTTCGGACGGTATATAATAACGTCATAAAGGTGATCGGGAGGAAAACATATGCAATGCGGATATTGCGGGACGGAAAATCCCGAACGTGCGGTATTTTGCAAGCATTGCGGGCGGCGGCTGGACGGGATGGCGCTTTGCAGCGCCTGCGGCGGTCTGACGCCTGCGGACGGAGAATTTTGCGTGAATTGCGGTTCCAACCGCAACGCGCCGCGCTGCGCCATGCCGCTGCGCTTCCCCGCGGCGGAAAAGAAGACGCCGCGCATGCCCGCCGCGCCTGTCGGGCAGGCGGATCGGACGGGCGGGGTCGGCGTGCTGGAAGGGAAGGCGGGTGCGATCTTGCGCACGGTCGCATTCTGGTGTGCTGCCGCCGCGGCGCTCGTCGGCATGATCTTCGTGTTCCTGATCGGCGCCGCCGTGTCGGCTGCCGATTTCGTCCTCGGCGATTCGGGATTCGATCTTTACTATTTCTTCGGGGAAGCGTATCCCGAATTGTCCGATGAAGTCTTATCGAGTGCCGACACGATGCAGCTGACGGGCGCAGTGCTCGGAACGCTGTGCAGTGTGGCGGCGCTGGCGGGAACGGTGGGATGCTTTATATGGGCGGTCGTCCGTTTCGCCGCCATTTTGCAGAAAAAGACGCAAAAGAGCCTTGTAGCACCCGCCGCGGCGACCTTCCTCGCGTTTGCGTGCGGCGCGGCGGCGTTCATGTTCTGCCTTGCGTATTCGGCAACGTCGGAAGGCGTGACCATGGGATTTACTTTGAACGGCGCGACCGTCGCGGGGCTCGTCCTCGGCGGGATCGCCCTGGGTGCGGCGGTGATCGTATCTGCCGTTTCCCGCGGGATCGCGGCATACCGCTGCGGCGCGATGCGCGCGTTCGTCGCGCCCGTCGTGTGCGGCGCCGTCATCGTTGCGCTTGCGGCTGCGGCGATCGGCGTGTTGGGGATCGGGTACGGGACCGTGAGCATCTCCGCAGAAAACGGCCTTGGCGGCAGTTCGACATTTGGCTTGTATCCGTTCTTTGTGGAGCACGTCTTCATGGCGGCGTCGCAGGAGGTGTACGATGCGCAGCTCGCGCTCGGGGTGGTGTGCGTCGTGTGCATGCTCGCGTTTGCCGTGCTCGCAACGCTTGCGGGCGCATGTTATATGGACGGCATGGGCTGTGCGGCGAGCAAGCGCTCGACCGCCCTTTCGATCGCCGCCGCGGCGTGTGCGGTTGTGACGGGGATCCTGATGTGCGTGGCGGTCTCGACGTTCGTGGCATCGCTCGAAGAGGAGGCGTATACCGCCAACCTTGCGCAGCCGATCGTGCTCATCGTGCTGGGCGCGCTTTGGTGCGCTGCGGCGATCGTGCATGCGGTGCTCGGGAAAAGCGCGGGACGCGTACGGTCCGCCTCCGCAGGCGGGCAGGCGCCCGTTCTGACCGAGCAGACGGCGCAGACGGCGGATGTCCCCGAAGAGATGCTTTCGCTTTCGTAAAAACAGATCGCGATCAAAAAAACGCCATCGCAGGGTGGCGTTTTTTGTTGCTTATTTGTAAAACGAAACGCCGCCCGCCGCGTTGGTATGCGGCGGGCGGCGCTGTTCAAAGGGCGACCATGTGGCGTTTTCCGCAGTCGGGAACGCAAATGTGCGTAAAGCCGACGGCGCGGAGGGCTGCGACCACGTCGCCGCGTTTGTCGCAGATGCGCGCCGCGTCGTGCGCGTCGGAGGCAAAGGAGACGAGCCGCCCGCCCATAGCGAAGTAGCGCGCCAAAAGGTCGGGATTCGGGATAAAATCGCCCGCGCCCCGTCCCGAGGAATTGACTTCCAAGATCTTCTGCCGCGCGATCACGCCGCCGAGGATCTCGTCAAAGAGCGCGGCTTCGTCTTCGTAGCGGAGCAGGCGGTCTTCGTAGGGGGCGTTACGCGCGACGTAGCCGATATGCCCCACGATATCGTATGCATAGGGGGCGGAAAGGCTTTCCAAGACGCGCAAAAGGTATCCGCGGTATGCCTGCCGTTTCGTCTTTCCCGTAAAGTATTCGCCGAACCAGACGTCCGCGCCGTCCACCGTGTGCACGCTGTTCACCACAAAGTCGGGCGCATAGGTGCGTATGAGCGCCTCGTACATGGTATGCGCTTTTTCGTTGGGCGTGTAGCCGAATTCCGCGCCCGCGAGAAGGCGGAGCTTATCGGCATGTCCGCGCTGCAAGGTGCGCGCCGCCGCAAAATACGCCGCGGCGTCGGTCATGGGCACCTGCTTTCCTTCGCACAAAACGCCGTCGGCGAGATAATCGTAGTCGAAGTGCTCCGAAACGCCGAAGTAGCCGACGCCGAGCGCTTCGGCGCGGGCGACCATATCGCAAAGCGGCGTCTTGCCGTCGGCGGAAAAGGAGCTGTGGGTGTGAACGTCTGTGATCATGCTCATATTATAGCATGCCGCGCCGCAAAATGCAACTTTACAAAAAGCGCCGCGCCGTGATAAAGTATTTCTGCCGTGTGGCGGACATCTGCTCGATGACGGCATGGTCGCTCGCCGTGTGCAGGATATAGTTTTCGCCGAGATAGAGCGCCACGTGTCCGATGCGCTCGACGCCCGTCTTATCGTACCGCTGCGCGTTGGTGTAAAAGAGCAGATCTCCGCGTCGGATATTCTTCCATGTGACGGGCGTGCCCTGTTTGACTTGGGTGCGGGTGGTCACGTCGAGCAGGATGCCCGCGCCCTTGTAAAAAATATACTGCATGAGCGAGGAGCAGTCAAAGGCGTTCGTCGTAAAGTTTTTCAGGCGGTTGCCCTTGCCGTCGTGATAGCGCACCGCGCCGTATACGTACGGCACGCCGAGGAGTTTGAGCCCCTCGTCGATGATGCGTTCGATCGCGTCGCTCGCCTTTTCGAGGGTGGCGACGGAGGTATAGGAGGCGTTGGCGCTCACGTATGCGGTCTTGCCGCGGAAACGCGTCTCGTACCAGCCGTCCGCATACGCCGCGAGGTGCAGCATATCGCCCGCATCCGCCTGCCCGAGGGCAAGATATTTCGTGCCCGCGCCGCTGCGGACGTTCAGCCCGTTGGTGGTCACAAGCACGTACGCCGCTTTTTTCGGCTGCGGCAGTTCGGGCTCGGGTTCGGGCTCGGGTTCGGGCGCGACGGGGACGTCGGGCGTTTCCGGGGTTTCAGGGGTCTCGGGGGTCTCGGGGGTCTCGGGGGTCTCGGGGGTCTCGGGCGCTTCGGGTTCGTCGGGGAGGATGACGATGACGTCGTCGTCCGCCGCGGCGGTATCGCAGGCTGCCATCACGGGCATCGCGCCCAAAAGGAGCGCAAGCGAACAAGCCGTCGTCGCAAGGAGATGTTTTTTCATATTGCGTACCTTCCTTTTTTCGTGATGGCTGCATTGTACCAAAGCGGCGGGGCGAAGCGCAACAAGATCATACAGGTGAAAGGCTGGAATGTAAGGAAATTTAAGGATTGACGGCTGCCGTACGGCGTGGTATACTTTTACGTGCGGCGGGACATACCGATCGGGATGCGACCCCAAAACTGGGCGCCGCGCGTAGGAAGACAGGAGGTTGTATGATACTTAAAAGTTTTGACGGGAAGGAGATCTTCGTGTATGTGTGGGAGGATGTCGCCGCGCCGCGCGGCGTGGTGCAGATCGTACACGGGATGACGGAGCACGCCGCCCGCTACGAGGCGTTCGCCCGTTTTTTGAACGAGCACGGTTTTGTAGTGGTGGCGGACGATCACCGCGGACACGGCAGGACGGATCGGGAAACGCTCGGGTGGTGCAAAGGGGATATGTTTTCGGATACCGTCCGCGACGAGGCGGCGATCACCGATCGTTTCCGCGCCGCATATCCTTCGCTCCCGTACTTTTTGTTCGGGTTCTCGTACGGATCCTTCCTCACGCAAAGCTATCTCGGGCGGTACGGCGAAAAACTCAGCGGCGCGGTCATCGGCGGGAGCAATTATAAAAAGGATCTAGAGGTCTATCTCGGCACGGCGGTGGCGGCGCTGGGGAAGGCGTTCTGCGGCAAAAAGAGCCCCGCGCGCATGATCGAAAAGCTCTCGTTCGGGGCGTATGCCAAAAAGTTCGAGGATCGCGAATGGCTGAGCGCCGATGCGGCGAACAACGCCCGCTATCATGCCGATGCATTGTGCGGGTTCACCTGCTCGCATGCGTTTTATGCGGATTTTTTCCGCGGGCTCAGGCACCTTTACACCAAGCGGTATATCGCAGGGCTGAAAAAAGATCTGCCCGTGCTCATCGCGTCGGGGGCGGAAGATCCCGTGGGCGACATGGGCAAGGGAGTCAAAAAGCTGTACGATTTTTACACGCGGAAAGCGGGCATGCGCGACGTGACGCTGCGCCTTTTTGCGGGCTCCCGTCACGAATTTTTGAACGAAGCCGCCCGCCGCGACGAAACGTGGAACGCGCTCCTCGCGTTTTTCGAGGCGCATGCATGACGGGGATAAAGGTGCGCGCCTGCCAAAAGGCAGGCGCGCTTATTTTGCGGCGTAACGCGGCCCGCCGCGTAATACCCTTGCCTCCCTCTATGAGAGAGGTGGCTGCGCGGCGGTCCCGCGCAGACGGTGGGAGCAACTCCCTCAGTCTCGCTTGCGCTCGACGGCTCCCTCCGAGGAGCGCGCCAAGGGTTATGGCGCGTGCACAACACCCTTGCCTCCCCGTAAGGGGGCGGTGGAAGTGCAGACGAGAGCGTGAAAAAGCGACCCGCCGCCTGCAACGCAGGCGGCGGGTCGCTGCATAAAAAGATTTACGTTCAGGGAAGCGCTTTCGATGGCGCGCAGCGCGCGCTCAAAAGCGATCAGTTCACGACTTTGGGGTCAAAGTTGAGCGTATATTTGTTGGCGCCGCGGTCGTCGGGAAAGAGCGTCGCGCCCGAAACGACGGGCAGCGTCAAAGGATTGACGAGGGCGTCCGCCGTCAGGTTGGTGACGGCTGCGCGCAGGTAGGGGAAGATGGTCTCCGTCGCGTTGATGGCGAAAATGCGCT
>CALVPW010000079.1 GCA_944354085.1 uncultured Clostridia bacterium
GGCTGCGCTTCGGGCGGCGGCCGTTTCGATCTCGGCACGCTGTATTACTGCCCGCAGATCTGGGCGTCGGACGAGTCCGATCCCGCGCAGCGCATGGACATCCAATTCAACACGTCGTACGGCTATCCGCTCTCTGCGGTCGCCTCGCACGTCAACGACAGCCCCGTCGCGCCCTATAAGACCAAGGCGGCGCTCGCGCTCTTCGGGACGTATGGTTACGAGATGGATCCGCGCAAGCTCACCGAGGCGGAAGTCGGCGATCTTGCCGCCGTCGCCGAGATCTATAAAAAATATCATCTCTCCGTCATCGAGGAGGGCACGCTGTATCGTCTGCGCGCGCCGCATGCGGGCAATTATATGTGCATGCAGAGCGTTTCCGCGGATAAGAGCGCTTCGATCGTGATCTTCATGAACAAACTCAAAGAGTGGGACGTCTTCCGCTTTATCCGCCTGCGCGGGCTGGATGCATCGGCGCGCTATCGCAACGACTACGACGGCTGCGTGCACAGCGGCGCTTATTATATGCAGGTCGGGCTGAATTTCTCGCGCGAGGCGCTCGGGGAATTCGACTGCCGCCTCGTGCTCCTCACAAAAGTATAAAAAATAAAAACAAGAGGGAAAAGCCGCGCGCTTTTCCCTTGCTTTTTTGTGGCGGATATGCTAAGATAGCTTGAATTTTTTACAAGACGGTCAAAGTATGGCATCCTTGCTCCTTGCGCTCATCTATCTCGCGTTCATCAGCCTCGGGCTGCCCGATTCTCTGCTCGGTTCGGCGTGGCCCGTCATGCACGTCGAACTCAACGCCCCGCTCTCGGCGATGGGCGTGATCTCCATGATCATTTCGGCGGGAACGGTCGTTTCCAGCCTTGCTTCCGACTTCCTCACGCGCAAACTCGGCACGGGCGTTGTGACCGTCGTCAGCGTGCTCTTGACGGCGGGCGCCATTTTGTGCTTTTCCTTTGCGCAGGCGTTTTGGATGCTCTGCGTGATCGCCGTGCCGTACGGGCTGGGCGCGGGCGGCGTGGACGCGGCGCTCAACAACTACGTGGCGCTGCACTATAAGTCCCGTCACATGAGCTGGCTGCACTGTTTTTGGGGTGTGGGCGCCATCGTGAGCCCGTTCATCATGGGCGCGTGCCTTGCGGGCCCGCAGAGCTGGGAAGGGGGATACCGCATCGTCTCCTATATCCAGTTCGCGATCACCGCGCTCCTCATGCTCAGCCTTCCCATGTGGAAAAAACCCTCCGCCGAGACGGTCGCTTCCGCCAAACCGCTCACGCTCGCAAAGACGCTCCGCTTAAAGGGCGTTGTGTACATGCTTGTCGGGTTTTTCGCGTACAGCGCGCTCGAAGCCACGTCGATGAGCTGGGCGAGCAGCTATCTTGCGGAGTACCGCGGCGTGCGTGCCGATCTTGCCGCCATGTTCGGCTCCCTCTTTTATTGCGGGATCGCCGCGGGGCGGCTTTTGAGCGGATTCGTTGCCGAAAAACTCGGCGACCGCCGTCTCATCCGCATCGGGATCTGCGTCGTCCTTTTGGGCGTCGTGCTCATCGCGCTGCCGATCAAAACGGAGGTCTGCGCGCTCGTGGGATTTGTGACGGTGGGCTTTGGCTGCGCGCCCGTATATCCTTCCATCATCCATTCCACCCCCGCGAACTTCGGGAAAGAGCATTCGCAGGCGGTCATCGGCGTGGAGATGGCGAGCGCGTACATCGGCACGACCTTTATGCCGCCGCTCTTCGGGCTCATCGCGCAATATGCCGATATCGGTCTGATGCCGCTCTATCTCGCCTTTTTCCTGGTGCTGTTGTTCTGTATGACCGAGCTGTTGAACCGCACCGTCAAACCTTCCCCGCAGGAAGGATAACGTCAAAAATTCCTGCCGCAGCGGCACGTTGGCGGCAGAGGATGCTTGCGCCGCCGCGCATGATGCGCGGCGGCGCTTTCCGTCTTTCAGATCACAGTTGTTTGCCGCAATGTCCGCAAAATCCCGCGTCTGTATTCACGGGCTTGCCGCAATGCGGGCAGCGCCGTTCGAGCTTGGCGCCGCAATGTTCGCAAAACGCGAGCCCTGCGGCGTTTTCTCTGCCGCAGACGGGGCAGAGGAGGGCTTTTTCGTCGGTTTTCATAACGGGAACGCTTTCCGCTGTCCCATTGTTCGGCGTTGCTTGTTTGGGCACGTCCGTGCGGCGGAAGCCGAAGGTGAGCATTGCGACGCCGATGGTGAGCATGGGAAGCCCGATCATAAGCAGCCAAAAGAGCTTGGGGAGCGTTCCGCTCCCGAGCGAAGAAAAGAAACTGACCGAGCCGACGATCGTGCACGCCAGCCCGCCGAGCGACAGGACGACGCCGATGATCTTCAGCCCCGTTTTGGTGAGATCGCGGTTGTTTTTCTTGTCTTGCATATGCCGTTCCTCCGCCTCCATTATCGCACGAACGGCGGAAAAAGTCCAGCGTTTGCGTCACGGCTTTGCGCCTTGCGCAAAAAATGCGCGGTTGTACACGACGGCGGGATGGTCGGGCGCCAGCCGTTCGCACGCTTCGTGGCAGGCGAGCGCCTCCCGCGTTTGCCCGAGCGCCCAATGGCTGCATACGAGCCCCAAGAGGGGATAGAGGGTGCGCGAACAGGCGTCCTCAAAATCGCCTTCGCGGGTATGATCGCCGCAGGTGCGGGCGGCTTCGTACCAAAAGACGGCTTCGCGGTATCGTGCGCTTTCGCGGAAGTGCTTCCCGAGGGCACAGCATACGTCTGCGCGCGGCGCACCGTAAAAAAAACTTTGCAAAAGCGCTTTGATCGCCTTCTCCCGTTCGCCCTCCGCCGCGTGACAGGCAGAGAGGACTTTGCACGCTTCGATCTTATTGACGTACCATCCGTCGCCGTCGAGCATCGCACAAAGTGCCGTTTTTGCATCGGCATAGCGGCGCGCGTAATAGAGTTCGCGCCCGTAGTAAAACATGTCGCGGGGAGAAAGGGGTTCTTCGGCGCGCCATGCCTCGTAGATCGCAAGGTTGCGGCTGCCGCGCGGCTTTTCCGTCGGCAGATGGGTGATCGTAAGTTCGTCGTATATCACGGCGCCGTGCGGCGGGATGCATTCGTGGACGCGCCCCGCCCAACAAAATCCTGCGTCCCGTCTGACGATGCGCTCGCGCAGATACGTGAGGTTCCCGCTGACGTATTTGCAGACCACCATGTCCGCGTTCGCGGCTTGGATGCGCGCTCTCAGGGCGGAAAGGCGGGGGAGCATGTCGGGGGTGAGCACGTCGTCGGCGTCCATCCACATCAGATAGTCGCCCGTCGCTTTGGAAAAGCAAAAGTTGCGGGCGGCGGAAAAGTCGTCGCGCCACGCAAACGGGTATACCATGTCCGTATACCGCCGTGCGATCGCAGGCGTTTCATCCGTGCTTCCCGTATCGGCGATCACGATCTCGTCAACGGCGCCGCGGACGCTGTCCAGACACCGCGCCAAAACGGACGCTTCGTTTTTTACGATCATGCAGAGCGATAATTTCATATGCGATACAGTATATGCGATTGCCGTCTGTGCGCGTGCAGCGCGGCGTGCACCGTTTTTTCCGCCGCGTCATAGGATAAAGCGGGCAGACTGCCCATGCGGCGCGGCATGCGCCGCTTCGGAGGAAGTATGACGATCTACAAACGATATTATCAGACCACGCCGTGCGGCACGTTTTCGTTTTGGGCGCCCGTCTCCGCCGACGACGTGCCTTCGGCGTCCGGCATCACGGGCCCGACAGAGCAGGTAACATAAGGGAAACATAAAAAAGCCATTCGGAACAAGGTCAAACGGCAGCTCATACGGGTTGCCGTTCTTTTGTGTGCTCCGTTTTGTCCCTGCGATTTGTGCCCTATTTCCTCTACTCCGAAATTAGGCGGAAAGCCACCTTTTTTCGGAATAGGATTTTTTACCGTATCGAATCCGATACGGTTAGATGCGGCATTGTTTTTAAATAATATATCAGCAATTTCGCATATCCTATTGAAATCCTCGTGCGGATATGCTATAATTACTTCGTAATACGATCCGGACGAGGTGACTGCATGGCAATCAGCTACAACAAGTTATGGAAACTGCTCATCGACAAAGGAATGACCAAGACGCAAATGCGCCTTCAGGCAGATATTTCCACAACGACGCTTGCCAAACTCGGTAAAAATGAGACGGTTTCGATGGACGTCCTCTTAAAGATCTGCAAGTTGCTCGATTGTAACGTCGGCGATATTATGGACGTCATCAATGAGGAGGCAAGCAATGGCGACAAGTAAGAAACTTGAAATCATCTACCATAACGGACAGCCCGACGGCATCCGATCGATCAGACGTCATCTATCGACGATGACGACCTATGTCATTCCGCGCCCTCTGCTTGCCGAAGCAAAAAAGATCACAGGTATCAATCGCCCCGGTATTTACTATCTCA
>CALVPW010000080.1 GCA_944354085.1 uncultured Clostridia bacterium
CAAAGACCTGCC
This sequence comes from uncultured Clostridia bacterium, assembly GCA_944354085.1. Taxonomy (GTDB): domain Bacteria; phylum Bacillota; class Clostridia; order Christensenellales; family Borkfalkiaceae; genus Gallimonas. Next base: position 13 of record CALVPW010000080.1, read on the forward strand.
TCGCCATGCCCGTTTTAACAGGCCGCAAGACGGAGAAGGAGAAGTTCGCGGGCGCGGTGGCGACGTTCGGCATGGAAGCCATGATGCACGACGGCAAGAGCTTGCAGGCGGGCACTACGCACTATCTGGGACAAAATTTCGCCAAGGCGTTCGAGATCAAATTCCTCGATAAGGACGGTGTGCAAAAGTACGGGTATACGACTTCGTTCGGCGTTTCCACCCGTCTCATCGGCGCGCTCATCATGACGCACGGCGACAAGCGCGGGCTGGTGCTCCCGCCCGTCGTTGCGCCTGTGCAGGCGGTCATCGTGCCCATCGCGTCCAAAAAAGCGGGCGTGACGGAGGCGTGCCGCGCGCTCAAAGCAAAGCTCGCCGCGGCGGGCGTGCGCGTTCTCGTCGACGAGAGCGAAAATTCGCCCGGCTGGAAGTTCAACGAATGGGAGATGAAGGGCGTGCCCGTGCGCATCGAGCTCGGACCGAGAGATCTCGAAGCGGGCAAGTGCCTGATGGCGCGGCGCGACACGCTCGAAAAAGGCGAATATGCGCTGGATACCGCCGCCGAAAGCGTGCAGGCGCTGCTCAAAGAGATCTCCGTCAACATGTACGACCGCGCCAAAGCGCGCATGGAGGCGCGTATCGTGCGCGCCAAATCGCTCGACGAGCTGCTCGCGGCGGCGGACGGCGGCAACTTCGTCCGCGCGGGCTGGTGCGGCTGCCGCGCGTGCGAGGACAAGGTCAAGGAATTCGCGCAGGCGACCGCCCGCGTGATGGACGAAGAGAATTCCTCGGATACCTGCATCGTCTGCGGCAAGAAAGCCGAAAAGACGGTGATCTTTGCAAGGGCGTACTAAAACGCTCCGTCATCTGCCCGCGAAGCGCGGCTTTTTGCGCAAATTTCCGCAAAGGAGACAGATATGGCAAAACTTCCCGCTTGGCTCGAAGACGCGGTATTTTACGAGATCTATCCGCAGTCTTTTCAGGACAGCAACGGCGACGGGATCGGGGATATCCCCGGCATGATCGCCCGTCTCGACTATATCAAGTCGCTTGGCTGCAACGCCGTTTGGGTGAACCCGTGGTACGATTCGCCCTTCGGCGACGCAGGATACGACGTGCGCGACTATAAGATGATCGCGCCCCGCTATGGCACGAACGAGGATGCAAAGCGCTTTTTCGAAGAGGCGCATGCCCGCGGGATGCACGTGCTCATCGACCTCGTGCCGGGGCACACCGCCATCGACCATCCGTGGTTCAAAGCCTCGATGCAGGCGGAGAAAAACGAGTTCACCGACCGCTATATCTGGTCGGACAGCATTTGGGAGAGCACCGATCTTCCCTGTATCCGCGGCATCTCGCCGCGGGACGGCTGCGCGGCGGTCAATTTCTTCTCCCATCAACCCGCGCTCAACTACGGGTATGCCGAGCGCACCCGTCCGTGGATGATGGCGCCCGATTCGCCCGCCGCCCTGCAAACGCGCGAGGCGATCAAGGACGTGATGCGCTTTTGGCTGGATATGGGCGCGGACGGGTTCCGCGTGGATATGGCGGCGAGCCTCGTCAAGGCGGACGAGGGCTGGAAGGAGACCATCAAACTGTGGCAGGACTTCCGCGCCTTCCTCGACCGTGAGTATCCCGACTGCGCCATGGTCTCCGAATGGGGCGTGCCCGCCAAGAGCATCGAGGGCGGGTTCCATATGGATTTTATGCTGCACTTCGGCCCGCCCGCGTATACCTCGCTCTTCCGCAGCGAGCAGCCCTTCTTCTCCCGCGCGGGGAAGGGGGATATCACCGCCTTTCTCGATACCTACGCAGCCGACCTGCGATCGACGGAGGGAAAGGGGCTCATCTGCATCCCTTCGAGCAATCACGATATGTCCCGTCTCGCATTCGGCAGAGACGAACGCGATCTTAAAATTTGTTTTGCCTTTCTTTTCACGATGCCGGGCGCGCCCTTCCTCTACTACGGGGACGAGATCGGGATGCGCTATCTTGAACACGTGACCTCGGTGGAGGGCGGATACGGCCGCACGGGCTCGCGCTCGCCCATGCAATGGGAGAGCGGGAAGGGCTTTGGCTTTACGACGGGCGATACGCCGTATATCCCGTTTGACGACGGGGCGGACGCGCCGACGGTCGCGGCGCAGGTGCACGATCCCGCGTCGCTGATGAACGCCGTAAAAGAGCTGCTCGCGCTCCGCCATGCGCACGGCGCGCTGCACGCCTTTGGCGGGTTCACGCCCGTGTATGCCGAAAAGGAGCGCTATCCCTTTGCCTATCGCCGTACGGGCGCGGGGGAATCGCTGCTCGTCGTTCTCAATCCCGCCGACCGCGCCGTAAAGGCGCCCTTCTCCGTGGAAGGGGAGGTGCTCTGGCGCGTGGGCGACGCGCCCGCAAAGGGGGAGATCCCCGCGCGCAGCGCCTGCATCATCAAACAATAACCTTTTGGAGGCTTTCCGATGAAACATACCGATATTGCCGATATCCTGCGCGACGCGTCGCTGATCGGGACGGAGGCGGTGGTCTGCGGTTGGGTGCGTACCTTCCGCGATTCTTCCGCCGTTGCGTTTTTGGAACTTGCCGACGGGACGAGCTTTTCCCGTTTGCAGGTCGTCGTCGATAAGAACGCCGTGCGGCTCGATCCCGAATGCACCAAGTGCGGCGCCGCCGTCTGCGTGAAGGGCGCCGTCGTCAAGGCGTTCAAAGGGGATGGCGCCGAGCTCAATGCTGCGGAAGCGCGCCTGCTCGGCAGATGTCCCGTAGAATATCCCATCCAAAAGAAGCGCACCTCGCTCGAATTTTTGCGCACTATCCCGCACCTGAGACTGCGCACGAACACCTTTACCGCCGTGTTCCGCGTGCGGAGCGTGGCGGCGCAGGCGATCCATCGCTATTTTCACGACAGGAGATATTAC
>CALVPW010000081.1 GCA_944354085.1 uncultured Clostridia bacterium
GAGGAAGCATTTATGGAACGTAAACCAACCAAGATCACCATCATCGGGGCGGGCGCCGTCGGTTCGGCGTGCGCGTTCTCCATTGCGACGCAGCGGCTCGCCGCCGAGATCGCCATCGTCGACGTCAATCAGGCGAAGGCGGAGGGTGAGGCGATGGATATCAGCCACGGGCTCATCACGATGGGTTCGATGGACATCCACGCGGGCTCGTATGCCGAAGATATCCCCGACAGCGACCTCGTCATCGTCACCGCGGGCGTGGGAAGAAAGCCCGGCGAGACCCGCCTCGACCTTGCGGCGAAGAACATCGCCATCGCGCGCGACATCACCGCCAATCTCAAAAAGTATTGGCGCGACGGCGCGGTGATGGTCGTCTCCAATCCCGTGGATGTGATCACCTATCTCATCCAAAAAGAGAGCGGCCTGCCGCACGGGCGCGTCTTCGGGACGGGCACCGTGCTCGACAGCGCGCGTTTCCGCTATCTTCTGAGCGTGCGGACGGACGCGGCTATCCGCAACATCCACGGCTTTACCGCGGGCGAGCACGGCGAGAGCCAGTTTGCCGTATGGAGCTCGGTGCACGTTTCGGGCATGGGGCTGGATTCCTTCTGCAAAAAGCGCGGCATCGTGCTGGATAAGGAGGAGATCGTCAAAGATACCGTCTCCTCGGGCGCGCAGGTCATCAAGCGCAAGGGCGTGACCAACTATGCGATCGCGGCGATCGTGGCGGAACTCACGAGCACGGTCGTCAAAAACCGCGGCTCCATCTTCTCCGTCACGTCCGTGCTCGAAGATTATTACGGCATCAAGGACGTGGCGATCAGCGTGCCTTCCTTCGTCGACGCGACGGGCGTGCGCGCGTATCTTCCTTACGACTTTACCGAAGAGGAGCTCGTCAAGCTCAAAAGCAGCGCCGCGCAGATCCGTTCGTTCATGGATTCCCTCAATATCTGAAAATCATTTAAGGAGCAGCCTTTATGGATAAAAAACAATACGCACTCGCAAAGCACAAAGAGTGGAAGGGCAAGATCGAGGTCGTGACCCGCGCGCCCATCACCAACCGCGAAGAACTCGCCGTCGCCTATACGCCCGGCGTTGCAGAACCCTGCCTGGAGATCTCCAAGAACGTCGATCTCTCGTACGAATACACGCGCCGCGCCAACCTCGTCGCCGTCGTGACGGACGGGACCGCGGTGCTCGGGCTCGGCGACATCGGTCCCGAGGCGGGCATGCCCGTGATGGAGGGCAAGTGCGCCCTGTTCAAGACGTTCGGCGATGTGGACGCCTTCCCGCTCTGCGTACGTTCCAAGAGCGTGGACGACATCGTCAACACCGTCCGCCTTTTGGCGGGGAGCTTTGGCGGCGTCAATCTGGAGGATATCTCCGCGCCCCGCTGTTTCGAGATCGAAAAGCGCCTCAAAGAGGTGTGCGATATCCCCATTTTCCACGACGATCAGCACGGCACCGCCGTCGTCACGCTGGCAGCCATGATCAACGCGCTGAAGCTCGTCGGCAAAAAGATGGAAGATCTCTCCGTCGTCGTCAACGGTTCGGGTGCGGCGGGCATCGCCATCACCAAACTTTTGATGAGCAGAGGGCTCAAAAAGGTCATCCTCTGCGACAGGAAGGGCGCCATCTACGAGGGCAGAGAGGGGCTCAACGATATCAAGGCGGAGATGGCGAAGATCTCCAACCTCGAAAAGAAGAAAGGCGCGCTGAAGGACGTGATCGTTGGCGCCGACGTGTTCATCGGCGTCTCCGCGCCCGGCAGCCTCACCGCCGAGATGGTCAAGACCATGGCGCCCGATCCCATCGTCTTTGCGATGGCGAACCCCGTTCCCGAGATCATGCCCGACGAGGCGAAGGCGGCGGGCGTGCGCATCATGGGCACGGGAAGGAGCGACTTCCCCAACCAGATCAACAACGTTCTGGCGTTCCCCGGCATCTTCCGCGGCGCGCTCGACGTCCGCGCGAGCGACATCAACGACGAGATGAAGATCGCCGCGGCCGAAGCCATCGCCTCCGTCATTCCCGAAGGCGAGCTCACGCCCGAATACATCATCCCCGATTCTTTCAACCCGCACGTCAAGGACGCGGTCGCCGAAGCCGTCAAGGCGGCGGCGCGCAAAACGGGCGTTGCCCGCATCTGACGCAAACGAGAAAAGACCCTGCCACGCGGCAGGGTTTTTGCTTGCGCTTATCTTCCAAACTCTTTACAAGTGCGCGCAAATGTGGTATAATCATACAAACACACCACAAGATATTGCTACGGAGGGGAAGTATGCGTTGTTTGTATTGTAATTGCACGGAGAGCAAAGTCATCGATTCGCGCTCGGCGGACGACGAGCGCACCATCCGCCGCCGCCGCGAGTGCATGGGCTGCGGCAGACGGTTCACGACGTACGAGACCATCGAAGTCGCGCCCATCCTCGTCGTCAAATCGGACGGGACGCGGCAGGCGTTCGACCTCGGCAAGATCAAGCGCGGCATCATCAAGGCGTGCGAGAAGCGCCCCGTTCCCATCGAAAAGATCGACGCCCTTGCCGAAGATATCGCCAAACGCATCTACAATTCGATGGAGCAGGAAGTCAGCTCCAAACAGATCGGCGAGATGGTGATGGAGGGGCTGCAAAAGCTGGACGAAGTCGCCTACGTGCGCTACGCCTCGGTGTACCGTTCCTTTAAGGATATTTCGTCCTTTATGGCGGAACTGCAAAAGATGATGGAAAAGAAGGAGAGCGAACGGGAAACGCAGCCATGAAACGGGTCGTAAAAGTCGGGAACGTGCGCATGGGGGACGGGAGCGTCTCCGTGCAGAGCATGACGACGGTAAAAACGAGCGACGCGGCAGCCTGCGTCGCTCAAATTCTTGCGTTGGAAGAGGCGGGGTGCGATATCGCGCGCGTCGCCGTCTCGGACGAGGCGGACGCATACGCGCTGCGCGCCGTCAGGGAGCGGGTGCACATCCCCGTCGTGGCGGATGTGCATTTTTCGGCGAAACTTGCCGTGCTCGCCGTGGAAAACGGCGCCGATAAGCTGCGCATCAATCCGGGGAACATCGGCGGCGAACGGGAGATCGCGCTGGTCGCCGACTGCGTCAGGGCGCACGGCGTGCCCGTCCGCGTGGGGGCGAACACGGGCAGCATCGAAAAGCACTTTTTGCAGACGTACGGCAGGAGCGCGGAGGCGCTCGTGGGGAGCGCGCTCCAAAACGCCGAGATCCTCGAACGACACGGCGTGCACGATATCGTGCTCTCCGTCAAGGCGTCCGACGTACCGCTCACCGTGGAGGCGTATACCATGCTCGCGGCGCGCTGTCCTTACCCGCTGCACCTCGGGGTGACCGAGGCGGGCACGGCGGAGATGGGCATCGTCAAGAGCAGCATCGGCATCGGCGCGCTGCTGCTGAACGGCATCGGCGATACCATCCGCGTGTCGCTCTCCGCCGATCCCGTGCGCGAAGTCTACGCCGCGCACGACATCCTGCGCGCCTGCGGCAGGGAAACGGCGTACGTCGAAGTCGTTTCCTGTCCCACCTGCGGCAGATGCCGCTACGACTGCATCGGGCTCGCCGAGCGCGTCAACGCGCGCGTGCGTACCGTCAAAAAGAAGCTCAAAGTCGCCGTCATGGGGTGCGTCGTCAACGGCCCAGGCGAGGCAAAAGGGTGCGACCTCGGCATTGCGGGCGGCGAAGAATACTGTGTGATCATGCAAAAAGGAAAGGAGAACGAGCGCGTCCGCAAAGAGGACGCCGAGCGCGTATTCTTTGAACGGCTCGATGCGCTCATATCATGAAGAGCAAACAATATCTCGAAGCGGTGCGCACGATCCCGGGGCTCGTGCGCGCCGTGCTTAAAAAGATCGAAGTCAAGGGGCGGACCGCCACCTTCTTTCTCGTCACCGATCTCTCCTATTCGGAGGAAGACGTGGCGCGCGCCCGCGAAGTGACGGCGCGCTTCGTGCCCGAGGGGTTCGAGGCGCAGGTCAGCGTGCGCAAAGCCGTGCCCGATCCCGCAGGCATCCGCCGCGCGGTGACGGATATTTTGAAGACGCGCTTCCCCGCGGCGGCGGCGTTCGTCGACCCCGAGGACGTCGAGGCGTACGTCGACGACGGCGGCGGCAGATTTTTTATCGGCGTGGGGGAGACGGAACGCGTGCGCATGCGGGAGGACGGCATCCTCGACGCGGTGAGCGCCGCGCTCGCAAAGCAATTCCCGGGAGCGTGGTACGGCGACGTGCGCGCGATCGAAAAGCAGCGGGGCGAGATCGAGCGCGAGGCGCCGCCTGAGGCGGAGACGGTCATGGCGCCGCGCATGTTCGAGATCGCCGATTATGCGCCCATCGACGGCGCAAAGCCCGAATACGCCCTGTATATGGCGGATCTCGTCAAAGAGGCGCAAAACGTCACGATATGCGGCGCGATCTCCTTTATGGAGGAGCGCGCCACCAAGAACGGCAAGCCCTATTTCAGCCTGTCCGTCTCCGATCCCACGGGGCAGGCGCGCTGTTCGTATTTTTCCAAAAAAGCCACCGTCGAGAAGGTGCGCGACCTTCGGCAGGGGGATTGGGTGTGCCTGACGGGAGACAACGAGCTCTTTAACGGGAGCCTCTCCTTCCGCGCCAAACAGATCGACCTCGGCAAACCGCCCGCGGGCTTCGTGCCCGAGGCGCGCCCGTCCCGTCCCGTGCCCGCCCGCTATAAAGCGGTGCTGCCCGCACCCGTGAGCGATCTCGTGCAGGGGACGCTCTTCGGCGAGACGGCTGTCCCCGACGACGTGCGCACCCGCGAATTCGTGGTGTTCGATCTGGAAACGACGGGTCTGAACACCAACCCCGCGATGGGGACGATGGACCGCATCATCGAACTCGGCGCCGTCAAGATCAAAGACGGCAGCATCTGCGAAAAACTCTCCACCTTCGTTGCCTGCCCCGTAAAGCTGTCCGAGGAGATCGTGAACATCACGGGCATCACCGACGATATGCTCGTCGGCGCGCCCCCGCTCGAAGACGTCATCGCCGACTTTTACAAGTTTACGGCGGGCTGCGCGCTCGTGGCGCACAA